>JAYGEV010000071.1:0-11136 GCA_046582225.1 Pseudomonadales bacterium | reverse complement strand
GCAGTTCAACGTGTAGTCGGAGAACGCGTTCAGACCGTTGATGAGTTCGACCAGGTGCTGTGGGCAGCTGGCTGGATCATTGTGGTTGCTTGCTGCGACGGCGATCAGTTGTTCATCGCTGAAGCGGCGCATGGCTGTGCGAGCCGCACGCAACGGCATGCCAGCGGTTGTTGCGCTCGCGTGCTCGATCTCGGGCCAGGACACCGGCCACGCCAGGGTTGGTGCGCCCAGTTCCTGGACCGCGGAGATCTGCTGCGGTGTGGCGAACTGATAGATCGCGACGATCCGACTTTCAGGGTGAAATTTGGCAACGTTTTCAATCTGATGGACAAGAAGAACCGGTAGTTGAACCACGATGACGTCCAGCTTGTCGGTGCCGGACTGGTCGCCCATGAACGCATCCATGTTCGCCCATCGGGATTGCACGTCCAACCGGTTGTGCTGATCCTGTTGCTGCTCAAGGACCAGCAGGTTTGGACCGATCAGGCCCACCGTTGCAGATTTGAGCGCCAGATGCGTGCGTGAGCTGGACAGGCGTTCGTCAAGTATCTGGTCGCTCAACGAAACCAGGGTGCTGATGGGATGACCCTGGTCGATGAGGCGTTTGATCTTCACCAAACGGTCGAGTTGCACCTTGCTGTAAAAGCGGGTCTTGCCAGACCGAAATGCGGGCGTCAGACCGTAGCGGCGTTCCCACGCACGCAGCCTTTCCACCGAAATGCCGGTCAGGCTGGCGATGGTACCAATTCGGTACAGATCCTCTTCGCCGACAATCGGGGACTCAGATTTGATTTCTGATTCTGGTTCCATCGCTGATCCGTGGCAGCGTCCCCATGGGACGCACCAGTACATTACCTGTACAGAATTGTACCAGCGTTCCGAAGCTTGTCCAGGTGGGTATAAAGGCGGGGAAGGAGGCGTGGCGACAGCACGCGGAGGTGCTGTCTTCACGGTGAGGGGAGGAAGGGGAGAAAGACACCGCGCCACGCCAGTTTCTTATTCGGGCCCGTACCGGCATCCCGAAAAGAAGCGGGGCATTCTACGTATTTGATTATCCGGAGCAAGCCCGTGCCGGGCTTTTTTTGTAACCAATGATTTCAATCGGTGTTCGGGTGTTCACAGTTGCGTGTCACTTAGCCCAGAATAGCCGATTCGAGTGAGCCAGCAGGGGGTATCCGTGGAAAACAATCTGGGATTGTTTTTGAGCAAGCGCGCGTTCTTGACGCCGAATCGTGAAGCTTATGTAGACAGCCATTCCGATTTGCGGTTGACCTATGCCGAACTCAACGAACGCAGCAACCGGCTGGCGAATGCTTTTGTTGCCGGAGGGATTGAGAAGGGTGAGCGGGTGGGGCTGTTATTGATGAACAGCGCCGAGTTCATGGAAGCATATTTCGCGCTGGCCAAGGTTGGCGCTGTGGTGGTGCCGTTGAACTGGCGGCTCGTAGCCGATGAACTGGAATTCATTCTCGCCGACAGCGGCACCCGGCGGCTGATCTATGACGATGAATTTGTGGATACCGTTGCCGAACTCAACGCTCGCGGCGACAAGACTAGTATTGCCCACTGGCTGCAGGTGGCAGGTGCTCACCCGGTGGCGTTCTTCGCGGAGAGTTATGAGGCCTTTCGCGATGCCCAACCGGCGGATGAGCCGCGCTGTGAGGCGAGTGACGACGACATGCTCTACATCATGTATACCTCCGGTACCACGGGGCTGCCCAAGGGCGTGGTACACACCCACAGCACCGCGATCTGGGCGATCCTGACCATTGCCGCAAACACCTACTATCACGAAGAAGATCGATATATCGGAGCGTTGCCGATGTTTCATGTTGGCGCGCTCACACCCCTGGCGGTTAACGTCTATCGCGGCGCGACTTCGGTGGTGATGCGCTCGTTTGATCCGGTGCTGGCCTGGGAACTCATCGAGCGTGAGAAAATCACCACCGGCCTGATGGTTCCAGCCATGCTCAACTTCATGCTGCAGGTCGGCGAGTTCGAGAAGCGCTATGACTACTCGTCACTGCGCTGGATCATGACCGGCGCAGCCCCGGTCCCGGTCGCACTCACCGAAAAATACCTGGCGATGGGGATCGGCATTCTGCAGGTCTACGGGCTCACAGAAACCTGCGGACCGGCTTGTTTAATGGATTCAGAAAACGCGATACGCAAGCCGAGTTCGACGGGCAAAGCGTTCTTTCACACGGAGGTTCGCGTGGTGAACGGCGCGGGCGAGGATTGCGCTCCGGACGAAGCGGGTGAGGTGCTGGTGCGCGGCAAGCACATCATGCGGGAATACTGGAATCGCCCGGAAGCTACCACCGAAACCATCGTTGATGGCTGGTTGCATACCGGAGACATCGCGGTAATGGACGAGGAGGGATTTGTTTCGATCCAGGATCGAATCAAAGACATGATCATTTCGGGCGGTGAGAACGTTTATCCGGCGGAGATCGAAGGGGTGCTCATGACCCATCCACAGATCGCCGAGGCCGCAGTGATCGGGCAGAACAGCGCCAGATGGGGCGAGTCGCCGCTTGCGATCGTGGTTCGAACCGACGACGCTCTTAGCGCAGCCGATGTCCGAGAGTACTGCCGCGGCAAGCTCGCTGGGTTCAAGCAACCCCAGGCAGTGGAATTCATCGACGAAATTCCCCGTAACCCGAGCGGTAAGATCCTGAAACGCATCCTGCGCGAACAGTTTCCCACTGAGGCTCCCGTATAGCCTGTCGTGTGGGAGTTGGAACGCCGTCGCGAGCGGTCAATAACCGACAAATCGGTCCAGGGCCACCATCGTCCAGATGACGGGGACCAGAACGATGGCAAGCGCCACCGCCGCTGAAGCGATGTCCTTGGCGCGGCCGGCGAGTTCGTGGTGCTCCAGGCCGACTCGGTCCACCACTGCTTCGACGGCGGAATTCATCAGCTCGGTGATCACAACCAGCACGCACACAAGAATGAGCATTGCCAGCTGCAGCCAGGATTCGGCGAGCAGTACCGCGCAAGGTAGCAATATGACACCAACCGTGCACTCCTGGCGAAATGCAGATTCGTAACGCCATGCTGCCCGCAGGCCCTTGGATGAATAGCCCGCGGCTTCTATGACCCGGGTGAATCCGGTGTTGCTCGGTTTTGGCACTTCGGTTACATCAGTAGGGGGCGATCGGACTGTCAATCATCGTCCGGGCAAAGCCCATGTTCAACTTGAATCGTCGAGTGATCGATTCCGAACTCATCGTTCAATACCGCCTTCATCCGTGTCACCACGCCGCTCAGCTCGGTTTGATCTTCTACGCTGGCGTGGAGGGTGACCAGTGGCTTTTCGGCGGTTAGCGCCCAGGCGTGCACGTGATGCACCTCGATTACGCCGGGCACGCGCGCAGCCAGAGTGCCGGCAATTTCCGCGAGGTCGATTCCCGCCGGCACGCCCTCCAGCAGGATGTGTGCTGAATCTTTGGTTACCCGCCAGGCACCGCGGCCGAGGATCACGACGATTACCAGAGCCAGCAAAGGATCTGCATAAAGCCAGCCGGTGAAGTAGACGCTCAGAGCGGCGATGATTGCGGCTGCGGAGCCGAGCAGATCGCCGATGACGTGGAGGGTTGCGCTTCGTACCGAGGCGTTGTCATGGGCGCCATGCAGCCAGCGAAAAGCGACGATGTTGACGATCATCCCAATCACCGCAACGCTGAGGGCCGGTAGCGCCAGCATGCCCTCGGGCGCGCGCAGCCGGGAGTAGGCTTCCAGCAGAATCCAGATAATCAGCGCAAAGATGGTCAGGCCGTTGATGAACGCAGCGAGAACCTGAAACCGATGATAACCGTAGGACAGGTTATGGTCGTGGTTGCGCTTGGACAATCGAAGCGAATACCACGTTAATCCGAGAGCGGTCGCGTCGAGAAACATGTGACCGGCATCGGCCAGCAGGGTCAGCGAATTGGCGAGCACGCCGCCGATGGCTTCGACGCCCATGAATCCCGCGATCAGTATGAAAGCCCGTCCGACGATAACTTCGTTGTCCGGGTGGTCGTGGGAATGATCGTGGTTGTCGTGGCCCAAGGAGACCCTCAAGTCAGTGGCTGGAATCTGGTCCGCCCGCTGATTATAGCGGCATCGGTATCGGCATCAGAAAAGTCGACAAGGTTCATGATGCGCTCATACGCAGCTTCATCTGGTAGGCCGCTTTCCTGCCGTCGTAGTAGCCTTTCAGCAAAGCTTCTTCAGCGTAGCCGAGTCGATTGTAGAAGCGCCGGGCAGCGACGTTGTCGGCTCGCACCTGCAGTTCGATGTGCTCACACCCGGCAACCCTGGCGCTCTTGTGCAGCCAGCGCAGGAGTTTGCCGCCCACGCCCATGCGTCGCAGGCTCGGGTGCACGGCCAGCAGATTGAGGAGCGCCTTGTTAACCGAATGGTCCACGGATGAATCCAGATAGAAATCCATGACCGCAAAGCCGCCGGTGAAGTGGACCCCGCCGACTTCGACCTGGGCAACCAGCACGACCGTCTCCTGATTCGCGATCTTGGAGCGAATCTGCGGGGTCCGCCAACGCCAGCTCAGGCCAGCCTCAATATAGTCGCGTGACATTCGCGCGATGAGCGGAGCGTCGCCGGTCTTCGCCAGTCTGACCTCGCAGGTCGTGAGCTCTGTCATTGCCGGGTCATTGTCAGTTGCATACCGGGATAAAACCTGGACACGGCCCGGATTTCAAGTTCACAAAGTTCCCCAGTTCGCCTTGCAGGTACAGCGTCCCGGCGTTATCCCGGGCAAAAATCACCGTTGCGACCGGGTCTGTGGACCGCCGGAACCTGCCGACCCCCTGCGGAATTAGAGTAACCCGGCGGTCGCCGCGGGCAAAACTCAAGGCCCCGCCGCGTACTGTAATGTGGGCCCGCGGCGCCTCACCGGCTTGCCAGCGCTCAATTCGAAACCGTGCTGAAGACGGGTAATAGTCGCCAGCGTACGACTCCAGGACCGACTGCGGTTCGGCGACCGCTGCTGGGGGATCGGCCTCTGGCAAATCGCTGGTCAGGGCCAATTCGATGGAATTCTGCAGCCGTCGCAACAGCGCGCGGTTGTCGGTGTTTATTGCGATGAGGTAGCCGCGACCTGTGCCGGGAAGCAGCCCGTAACGGGCGCGGTAGCCGTCTGCGTCGCCGCCATGGCCGTAGAACACGCGGCCATGGCTGACCCAGCCATACAGGCCGGTGCCATATCCGATTTCCAATCCGGCCGCGGCCGCGAGCCCGCTGCGTGGGCGAAACAGGCCGGCAAGCGTCTCCGGGGCGAAGATCCGTCGGTTATCGATCTTGCCGTCGTTGAGAAGCATGGTGAGAAATTGTGACATCTCCTCCAGCGATGCGTTCAGACCACCAAAGGCGCGAAAAATCATGTGCCAGTACGGAATTTCGGTATGGCCGTCGGTCTTTAATCCGCCCGGCAATCCAGCGACTGGATGAAAGCTCGCTGCGCCCATGCCCAGGGTTGAAAGCACCTCGGTTCGCACAAACTCTTCGAAGGACTGTCCGCTGATCTGTTCGATCACCGCTGCGGTGAGACCAGGGTTGACGTTGGTGTAACTGCTCTGAAGACCTGGCGGCCACCGGGTGGTTCGAGTCTTCGGGCTCACCGCGAGCGCCGCGGCCAGGTCGAGGGGTTGCTTGAGGATGAATTCGGCGCCGGATAGATCGCTGAATCCCCCGCTCAGTTCCAGAAGATGAAGCAGCAGCAGCGGGTGCTCGGCAGCCCACGGGTTGCCGAATGTATGCGCTGGGAGAAACTGGCTTACCGGATCGCTCAGAGCAACCTTACCCTGTTCGACCAGCCGCATGAGCGCCAGCGCGGTAAACGTTTTGGAGATGGAACCCCAGCGAAACGGGGTCTGGGTCGTGATCGCGTCGCCCCATGCCGACACCAGGGCCGGTTGGTTGTGGTCCATGATGACCAGCCCCATGGCAGGCACCTCGGCTGCGTATTGAGCGGCCGTGAGCTCGTCGGTCAGCGCTGTCCACGCCTGAACGTCGGCGACGGCGCACGCGTTGTATGTCAGCGTGACGAGCAACACGATGTACTTCATGCCGGTGTTCTCGCGCCCGTTCATCGCCGATGCGGATCGCGGATTGTTGGCTGTCTTTGCATTGAGCGTTCGGCTGTGCGTTGTGGGACCTTTCCCAGATGCGGTATCGTTTCGCAATACCAGCAAATCGACAAGTCTACTCATTAGCCAGATCGGAGGGGGACCCATGGAACGCATGTCACTGGAATTCGCGGGCAAGGTCGCGGTACTCAAATTTAATCATCCACAAGTCATGAATGCGGTTGGACGGCAGATGCTGGCGGATTTCTCCGAGGCGCTGGGTGAAATAAAAAACCCGTCAAATGGCGCTCGCTGTCTCCTGCTGACTGGCGAAGGTCGCGGTTTCTGCGCGGGCGCGAACCTGCAGGACGATGACACCTCCGAGCGCCGCGGTGGGGCTGGCGATGGCTTGCGCGGTACCTATCACCCGATTCTGCTTTCACTGCGTGATCTGGAAATGCCGATGGTGACCGCAGTGAATGGCGCGGCGGCTGGGGTAGGAATGAGTTTCGCCATTATGGGCGACATCGTTTGCGCGTCGAAAGCGGCGTTTTTTCTTCAGGCTTTTGCACGCATCGGGCTGATCCCTGATGGTGGTTCGACCTACATGTTGCCCCGTCTGGTGGGTTGGGGGCGGGCCATGGAGCTGTCCATGCTCGCCGAGCGGCTACCTGCCGAACAGGCCCACGAATGGGGCCTGGTTAACCGGGTGTATGACGACACTGACGCGCTCATGGACGGTGCCATGGGCATCGCAAAGCGTCTCGCTGACGGTCCGAAATCGCTGGCGCTGATCCGCCAGGCGTATTGGAACACCTGGCACAACGCGTTCGAACAGCAGCTTGATCTGGAGGCGCGCCTGCAGAATCAGGCCGGTTCCAGCGAAGACTTCGGCGAAGGCGTTTCGGCATTTCTCGAAAAGCGTGACGCCCGGTTCAAGGGGCAGTAGGCCCGGATAGGATCGCGCCGACTATTCGGCGCGCAAAGCCTCGATGTGCACGTGCACGCTGGCTGCCAGAGCGGCCAGGTCGTAACCGCCCTCCAGGGCAGACACGATCCTGCCGTCGGCGTGTCGGTTGGCGAAATCCACGATCAGTTCGGTCACCCACCCGAAGTCTTCCTCGGATAGCTCCAGCTGGGCCAGCGGATCCTCGCGATGGGCGTCGAATCCTGCCGAGACCAGAATGAGCTGGGGTTTGTGGCGCTCGACCGCGGCGCTCCAGTCGGCTTCTACGGCGTGGCGAAACTCAGCGCTCCGGGTCCCTGCGGCCAGCTTTCGGTCTGGACCGCGGTTGGTTCGGCAAAGCTGGATTCGAACCCGGCGCGGATGCCCGGATGAAAATCTGCCAGCGCGGTCACCTAGAAGCGCTCACGGTGGTGCGCATGAGGATCTCCTGACAGACACTCGCCACCAGTTCGCCGACTGGGTTGAACATCAGGCCTCGGGTTATCGCCCGGCCGCCGGTGGCTACCGGGCTGTCCTGGGCAAACAACATCCACTGGCGCAGATCCAACGGCGCGTGGAACCACATTGCATGGTCCAGACTCGCGGTCTGCAGCTCGGTCCACGAGCGGTGCCAGCCGTGCGGAAACAGCGCGTTGTCCATGATTGGGTCGTCCGCGAAATAGGCGGTCATGGCCTGGACCAGTGTCTGCGCCACGCTCGGATCCAACTCGGCCGGATCGCTGGCGCGGAACCAGACATTGTGCCCCGCAGCGGCGTATTCGGGTGACCAGATGTTTTCGACGAATCGATAGTTGAAAGGCGAATCGGTGACCGCCCAGGTCGAATCGGTGTCGCTGTTCAACCCGCGGATGCCGTCGCTTCGCGTGGTGCATTGTTCAGGCGGCGCGACCGCCGGCATCGCAACATTCGGGGCGTGGACGAATCCACCGAATGCGACATCCATGCTGAACAGGGTTTTGTCGTTCTGGGTCGCCTGAACCGACACCAGCTCAGCCCCGGACGCACGGGCAACGTAGGTGAGTGGGACATCGGTGGAGCCGGCACGGATGTAGTAGCAGTGAAACGAGCGTATCGGGCCCGGGCAGACAAGACTGGCCGCGATGAGACCCTGGCCGAGAAACTGCCCACCGTAAACCCGCGCACGTGAGTCGGATACATTGCCGGCCGTGAACGTACGTTCGGAGGAGTTGCCGCCGTTCAGTTGCTTCAGGCCAAGCAGTTCCTCGAGGTTGTTGATGCTTCCGTGAATCATCTGATTACGATTTTTGGCTTCACAACGCTAGAATCCAACCACATGACTAATCTCGCATCTTTATTTCACCCAGGGCAACGAATATTCGTCGCCGGGAGCTCAAACGAGCCCACCGCAGTGCTTGAGAAGCTTGCCGACGCCGAGCTTCCCGAAGATCTGCACTTCATTCAGTTCCCGCTGGCCGGGTACAACCGCTGTGATTTCACCGCTCTGGCGCCTGACGCACGCTTAACGACCTTTTTCATGACGCCGCATTTGCGCGACGCAGACGCCGAGCGGCTGGAATACCTGCCGATGCAGATGCGCGCTGTATACGATCACCTGAGCTCCGGGATAGACGTGGTTCTGCTGCAGGTGTGCAGAAACGAGGCAGGCGAGCTGTGTATCGGCCCCAATGTCGATTTTGTCGAGGCTGCGCTGCGTTGCGCCGGCACGGTCATTGCGGAGCTGAACCATGCGTTCGTCGCCCCGGCTGGATGTCCGGTCATCGACGCCCGCCATATCGACCATATTCTGGAGTCCGATCGGCCGTTGTTCGAAATTGCAGCTCCAAAGATCGATGCAGCGGCGCAACGAATCGGCGAGCTGGTCTCCGAACTCATCGGCGATGGGGATTGTATTCAAACCGGCATCGGCGGAATTCCTGCGGCCATACTGGCTCGGCTCGACGACAAGAATGATCTGGGTATGCATGGCGGAATTGTCGACGACGGCGGCATGCGTTTGATCAGGAACGGTAATATCAACGGCAATAACAAGCCACGGGACACAGGTCGGCATATAGCGGGAATGGCGCTCGGCTCGCATGAGCTCATTGACTGGCTTGCGCAATCCCCCGAAGTGCAGTTCCGGGGTGCCAACTACACCCATGAGGTGAGTGTGATTGCCGAGCTTCCCCAGTTTGTTTCCGTCAACTCGGCGGTGGAGGTGGATCTGTACGGCCAGGTCAACGCCGAGGTTGCCGGTGGTCGGCAGATATCGGGCACCGGGGGTTCGGTGGATTTCATGCGGGCTGCAAAAGCTTCGGCCGGCGGACGGTCCATCGTTGCGATGAATGCCACCGCTCGCAAGGGATCGGTTTCACGGATTGTACCCAAGGTAGAGCTGGTGACCGCTCTGCGGACCGATGTCGACATGGTGGTTACCGAGTTCGGCGTTGCGCGGCTCAAGTCTATGTCTGTTCGGGAGCGGGCTGTGGCTCTGATCGATATTGCGGCGCCCGATTTTCGCGACGGATTGAGAGCGCAGCTGCCCGTCTGACGCCGTGGGCGTCGCCTGCGTCATGGCGCACGTGTGAGATCAGTCACAAACGGGTCAACCGACGCGCCTAGCGCGCGCAGGCTCAATTACACTGACCATGGTGACGAATAGGAGTTCGACGTCATGGATTACGTTGGGATTGATCCCGCGGTGGGCCTGGAATGCTCGCACTGCAAATTCATTTCACGCATGCCCTACAGTGAGCTGCTCGCGCTGGTTGCTGAAACCCAGCAGGCCCAGTGCGTAGAGTGCGAGCGCAAGATGCTGCACGACTGGACGACCGTGGCGGTAGTTCAGGGGATCATCTCCAAGCGCATGCAACAAGCCAACGAAGCCAAGTACCGGCGTATCGCTCAACACGGCTGACTGCGATCGCCGGTTACGAGGCTCTGTTCAGGCTCGCGATAAAAAATGCATATTCCTCGGCAACTTCCTTGAGCGCGTCAAATCTTCCCGATTCGCCGCGATGACCGGCCGCCATATTGGTTTTCAATAGCAGCAAGTTGTCATCGGTCTTCAGCGCCCGAAGCTTTGCGACATATTTCGCGGGCTCCCAGTAGGTGACCCGCGGGTCGTTCAGGCCGGCGGTTACCAGCATGGGTGGGAAGGCGCCTTTTACCAGCTGATCGTAAGGGGAGTACGACTCGATAAACTCGAAGGCGGTTTTGTCCTCGATCGGGTTTCCCCACTCCGGCCATTCGATCGGCGTGAGCGGCAGGCTCGCGTCAAGCATCGTGTTAAGCACGTCTACAAATGGCACATGAGCCGCTACCGCTCCCCAAATCTCCGGAGCTTGATTTACCACCGCGCCCATCAGTTCGCCGCCTGCGCTACCGCCAGAAATGACGATTCGCCCGACCGAGGAAAATCCTTCCTCGATCAGGTGTCGTGCGCAATCGACGAAATCGTTGAACGTGTTGGTTCGTTTGTCGAGCTTACCGTCTTCATACCATTGATAGCCCAGTTCGTCGCCTCCCCGTATGTGCGCGAGGGCGAACGCAAAACCTCGGTCGAGCAGTGACAGGCGGGTGGTGGAAAAGCCAGGGTTGGTGGCGTGGCCGTACGCGCCATAGCTGTACAGGTACAAGGGCGCACTGCCGTCGCGGGGCATGTTTTCGGGGTAAACGACGCTGATTGGCACATCCACGCCGTCGCGGCTATGCGCCATCATACGTTCGGTGGCGTAGCGGCAACGGTCGTAGCCCGTTGGTATGTCCTGGACCTTGCGAGTGACCAGCGTTCGGGCCGCAATGTCGTAGTCGTAAACGGTTCGCGGAGTCACCATTGACTGGTAATGCAGGCGCAGGGTGTGAGATTCGTACTCGGCATTTGACCCAAGTGAAGCGCTGTAGGCGGCATCGGGGAATGTGATGAAGTGATCTTCGTGCGTACCTGCACCGCTTTCCGTGCGGATGCGAATCTGATCCAGACCCTCGATTCGCTCCCCCACGATGATGTAATCCTTCAGGCACAGATGACCTGTCAGATAGTGGACGTCTGAACCGGCAATGACTGACTCCCAGTGCGATTCGTCAGCTGCGGTGTCGGGGGTACGCGCAAGGCGAAAATTTTTGTGTGTGTCG
>JAYGEV010000037.1:0-3573 GCA_046582225.1 Pseudomonadales bacterium | reverse complement strand
GAAGATGAACGCGAAGATACAGGAGATGACCACCACGGTCTGAATCGCGGTCGTTGCATCCATACCCTGGTCTTTCAGGACATCCACCCCGGCCAGCCAGAGCACACCAAATGCCATGATCATCGGGCCACCGATCATCGCTCTGAGCCTGGAAAGTTCTACGCGGTCACTTTCCGTTTTTGCGATCTCCGGAATGAGCGCCAGATAAGGCCCCACATACATCGTGAAAAAGACGTAGTACAACGACAGCATCACGGTCAGGTAGAAGAACACGCTGAAGCTGCCTGGATCCCCGGGTGGAAAGAAAATCAGACCAGGGATCGCCGACATGGGCACGATGCCAGCAATCAGGAAAATTCGCCGACGTCCGAATCGTGATTGGGATCGATCCGAGTAGTGACCCACAAACGGATCAGCCAGTGAGTCCACGACACCGCCGATCAGCCGGGCCAGGCCATACGCGGTCAGCACGCCAAGGAAAATCTCCTCGCTCACGAGCGCTTGCAGGCCGGCTCCTTCAGGCGGCAGGTAAAAATAGATGCCAATTGATACGACAACCGAAGCCGTTATCTGCCAGCCTGGCGTGCCAATTGCGAACAGCACCCGTTGCCGGTTAGTCAGGTGCCCGCCGTCCGCCCGCTCGCCCATTCGTTGCTCTCCGTGACCGCACACGTATGGCAACGAGCGGTGACTAGTAAGTTGTTGGATCAGGCCTAAATTGGATGCAACCGCACCGGTACGTCTTTGATCCCGCGAATGAAATTGTTAGGGAGTCGGGTGACCTCATCCACCACTTCAACCGTGTGGAAACGTTTGACGATTTCTTCCCACAGCACACTCAGCTGCATCTCGGCCAGGCGATTGCCCATGCAGCGGTGGATGCCGAAACCGAAAGCGACGTGAGATCGCGCATTGGGTCGGTCGATGATCAGTCGATCGGCATTTTTGAATACTTCTTCATCGTGATTGCCGGACAGGTACCACATCACGACCTTGTCGCCTTCTTTGATGTGCTGACCGCCGAGATCGTAGTCTCGAACGGCTGTTCTGCGCATGTGGATGACCGGTGTTTGCCAACGAATGAACTCAGACACCATGTTGGGAATGAGGGTCGGGTTGTCTCGCAGCTTCTGATACTCATCCGGATATTCGTTCAAGGCAATAACACCACCGCTTATGCTGTTGCGGGTGGTGTCGTTTCCGCCCACTATCAATAGCAGCAGCGTGCCGAGGAAGAGCCCCGGATTCTCATTCATGGTCCGTGTTTCTTCGTTGTGAGCGAGCATGGAGATGAGATCGAACTTCGGTGGTGCGGCGGCTCGCTCCTCCCAGAGCTGGTAGAACGCGCCTGCCGCCTGCATCAGTTCTTCATTCCGCTTTTTCATGTCAATTGAGTCGTCTCCGGTAACTGCCGGAACGGCGGTCGTTAGATCCGACCAGTAAATCAGCTTGTGACGCTCTTCGTACGGAAAATCGAACAGGGTGGCCAACATCCGCCCCGTCAGCTCGATAGACACTTCCTGAACCCAGTTGAAGGTCTCGCCCACGGGCAGGTTCTCGAGAATATCGATCGCACGCTCGCGGATGAGCGGTTCGAGCTCGGCGAGGTTCTTCGGTGCGACGGCCGGTGCTACGGCTTGTCGCTGTGGGCTATGCCGAGGTCGGTCGAGCCCGATGAAGCTCTCTCCCTGCAATCCCTCGGGGTCTACTTTCTCGGGATCTACAATCGTGATACCGCCGAGTTGGGAGGAAAATATCTCATGGTTGGTATCAACTTCCTTGATCAGCCGGTGGTTGGTGACCGACCAGAACGGGCCGTTGACGCTGTCGGCGAGATAGTGGATTGGCGCTTCGCGCCTCAGCCGCGCGAACCAGGGGCGCCACGTATCGTTCTGATAAAGCTCGGGGCGACTAACGTCGATTTCTTCCAACGGGACGGCATCGACGGCTGCCCGTTGATCTTCGGATCTGTTCATTTTGAAATAACGCCTTTGACGCCTGGCTATGGTAATGGCTGTGTATCTTATGACACATTTGGGCGGGGGAGGGGATAACCCGGGAGAGGTGGTCGATTGCCGCCTTCCTGACTTCGCAGGCAGTCGCTTTTACCTCATCCGTCATGATGAGGTGGCCACGCTAGCGGCGCTCTTGCAGAACGGCTGCAAGTCCACCGCGAAGATTCGGTCGCCACTCACGAAGCAAACAGATCATGACCAGATTCTCGACGCCGCCGAAGAAACAGACGGTGCCCGCCAGGTAGTAGAGCCAGGCGACGAAGCCGTGAAAAAACAACACCAGTGCAAACGCGCTGAACAGGGCAATACCTACCTGGGCCAGACGGGAATGAAAGCTTGCCAGACGCCGGTAGCGAACGAGCGCCGTGCCGTGCACAACAATCCAGATTCCGTTCGACCGTTGTCCAGAAACGGCGATGCAACCGCCTTCGTGACGCTCGCCGCGCACATGCAAACCAAGTTGTGGATCAACGCCATCGACAAGGGGATCGAAAACTACGAAGAGATGCTCGACGATGACGACCCCCTGACCGATGCCACCCGCAAGGTACTGCAGATCAACAGGAAGCGCCGGCAGTTCAACAAGGATAACGGGCACAACGGTCAGGGCCAGCTGCCGGATCTGAACGATCTGGATGTGCTTGTGATCTGCGGCCAGCTGACCGCGTGGTACAAACTCATGCTGCATTCCCTGCCGCGCAATCGAGTGGTATTCGATATGGCCAGCGCCCTTTGGGCCCGACTTTCCCAGGACCCGGCGTCGCTGGTCGATGAGCGCAGGGCGTGGGCAGCGGGCTAATGTCTGAGGGCGATGCGATCCAGGCCGGCAACTTTCGCTAATCTGTGGTCAGCTGGTAGCGGGTGATCTCGTCGGTCGTCATCAGGTGGATGTCGTCGTCGGCAGCCGAACTGATCGATTCGACCGCATGGAGCAGTTCAAATGATGGCCGACGACGAACTCGGCCTTGCGGGTAGCAGCGCCATGCACGGTGCCACTCATCTCACGAATTTTTCCCAATACTTCAGGGACAGTGAAAGGCAGCTTGATATGTTCCTTGGCCCCACCCGCCGGTGATTCCACGCTCACGTCATAGCCGCCATCCCGTGTCTGCATTTCAAAACGTGTCGGCCTTCGCCTTCAACGTTTCAGCGTTGTCTCCCTGACTCCACCTGCAGCTATTAAACGTTTGCTTGGTAGCTTGTTATAACAGGTTGATGGTTTCGCCGAGTCAGAGTGTAGCGCGCCCAAATGCGCTGATTTTTCTTATTGTTGATCAGTTCGAACGCAATGCTTTCGACCGCGTTACGCTACTAACTTCGTGTCCGTATCGCAGACTTTCTTTCTGGCCATCGACCGGCACTGTTCGACGATAATCGTGAGCGGCTCGGCCGGGCGGGGCCTGTGTTGGGCTCGCTTGTGGCTGCGGCATTGGTGCCTGATTGGTGCATGAGCGGTGCCTGATTATTGCGGCATCCGTCCCTCGTCAACGCCACAGGCCAGCGCCGCGAGCACGAGCGCTATCTGCCCCGATGAATAGCACTGTCGCTCGAAGCCGAA
>JAYGEV010000611.1:0-2065 GCA_046582225.1 Pseudomonadales bacterium | reverse complement strand
AATCCCCCCGGATAAAACAGGCGCCAGAAAAAAGCCATTCGGCTTGTTTTTCAGGATATTGCGGACATCCCCTGCCGTCAACAAGGGGCTATCATCGCCAGATGAAACCCTCGGCGATTTCCCAACAACAGAAGGTTGAGTATGACTCGCGCGGCTTCATTGTGGTGCCCGGACTGATACCGGAATCATTCCTCAAGGCATACGAGGAGCGATTTGTTGCGTTCGCCCGCGGCGAGGTCGAACCGACCAGCCAGATGAAAATCATGCGCGACATCATGGTTGTACGTGGTGCGGTCGAACCAGAATCCACGCTGCACGCCGTGAACAAGATGATCAACTTCGAAGATGATCCGCTGCTCTACGGATACACCCTGCAACCAGGGCTCACCGCCGCGATCCGCGACCTTATCGGGCCCGACATTTACAGCGTGTCAACGAACATATTCAACAAGCCGCCCGGGGTCGACGGCCGGCACCCGCTGCATCAGGACCTGAGGTACTTCCGAATCCGTCCGGCTGACAAGATCGTGGGCACATGGACGCCATTCATCGACACCACCCGAGAGTCCGGATGCATGGCCGCACTACCGGGCAGCCATAAAGGCGCGCTGCTTGATCATGAAGAGCCTGATTGGGAGTATCTGAATGCCGGTTTCTTCGGAATTGACGGCATCGACACGTCCGATCGAACACATCTCGAAATGCGCCGCGGTGACACGCTGCTGTTTCATCCGCTGCTGGTTCACGGATCCGGGCGCAACCTCAGCGGTAATTTTCGCCGGGCCATCTCATCGCACTATGCATCCGCCGAGTGCGTATCACCTAACCGCGACTGGCGCGCGGGCAAGCAGGTGCGCCTGATTACATAACGCGCCTCGCCGCGGCGTCCCCTTCAGTCCGATTGAACCCGTGTGCCTCTGGACACAAGGCGGTGTCGCGTGATCTTCCACTCACCATCAATGCGGTGCATGGCGGTTTCGTAGGTTGCCCACAGCGTGAGGGTGGTGCTTTCAGCGTCCTTCATGTAGTGGTGAGCCTGAACGTCGGTGCGGCATTCGGCGGTGTCGCCGTCGATGGTGGCAAGTTGAGGTCCGAGCATATGCTGGGTCGGACCGTAGGCTTCGAGCGCCGTCTTCACGTAGGCAAGCCACGCATCACCTCCGTTGATCGTTTCCGCCCCGAACCCCAGTACCTCAACGTCATCGGCAAAGCACGACCGATACAGATCGAAATCGCGGTTGTCCACGCCAGCGGCGTATTTGAGCATCACGTCCTGGCACGCGATGCGGTCGGCTACAGATTGATCGCTCATCCCTTGCTCCCACAAATAATTCAAGACGGAGCAAATCTAGCCGATCCAGACGGATTCCACCAGATCGCCTCGTCGACAGTCGCATCTGCTATTGTGGTTTGCTTGGTGAGTTTGAAACGGGAGCACCCATGGGATCCTTGAACGGAAAAATAGCCGTCGTCACCGGAGCCAGTCGCGGTATCGGCAAAGGTATCGCGCTGGCCCTGGGCGAGCAGGCCTGCACCGTCTACGTAACTGGTCGAACTACCGGTGATGGCGAACGGACCATCGACACTACCGCCCGTCTGGTCACCGAAGCCGGTGGCGAAGGCCGCGCGATCCGCTGCGATCACGGTGACGACGAAGACATTGCACGCCTGTTCGCACAGATCAAGGAAGAGGCCGGCCATATCGATGTGCTGGTCAACAACGTCTACAAGATTCCGGATCCGCCAGCATGGGGCGGTGGCTTCTGGGATCACCCGATCCAGATCTGGGATGACCAGGTGGGCATCGGACTGCGCGCTCACTACGTGGCCAGCTGGCATGCCGCGGCGCTGATGTTCTCCGCTGGCGCCGGGGCCGCCATGCTCAACGTCTCTTCGCCCGGCGGTCAGGGTTACGCCTATTCATGCTCGTATGGCGCCGGTAAGGCCGGACTGGATCGGCTCACGGCAGATATGGCGATCGAGCTGAAAGACAAGGAAATTCCCGCGATCGTGCTGTATCCAGGCTCGGTATCCACCGAGTTCATTCAGGATGCGGCCAAAGCAC
>JAYGEV010000569.1:0-2172 GCA_046582225.1 Pseudomonadales bacterium | reverse complement strand
TCGGAGTCGGTGTCCGTTGAAACTTCGAGGAACCAACCTTCAAGGTTCTGCTGCATGCGCTTGGCGAACGCCTGAATCAGATTGGTGCGGCGATAGCGCATCTCCCGCATGAGATCGAAGCAATTGCGCTGCTCGCCGTCGTCGCTGCCGCGAAACGCCAGTTCGAATAATCCGTCTTCGATGTTTGAGTAGAAGCCATCCATGAGCTGGAGCGACTCGCCCGTCACCTTGTGGTGCATGGCGGTGAAAACGTTGCGGGGATCGTAACTGTGATCCATCGCACCCTCCTGCTTTAGTCCCGAGAAGAAAGAGTCTAGGTCAGATGAGCGGGCCAAAACGTTGACCGAGTGGTCTGTGGGCCTGTGACGTGGGTCGCGATCCCGCTATTGCAGGCGCAGCTGCGCGTTGATGTAGCCCGGGCGGCCTTCCCCGTCGACTGAGACGCGTTGGAGGGTTACGCCATTGTTTACCTGGAGTTGATCGATCCAGCGCACCAGGGCATTGAAACGCTGCGCCTGCAGGACCACGCTTACCGCACCGCTGGTTTCCGGCTGCAGTCGATTCAAGGTAAGGCCCTCGGCGGCTGCACTGCTGGTGATGGTCGGTAACAACGAACGATTGGCGCCGCCGTCGTTCTGCTGTGTTTTGGCGACTGCTCTGGCACGCGCCTCGTTGGCTTGTACCCAGTCGAGCAGCGATTGCGCATTGCGGTATCTGTTGTCCTCGATCTCGCGCCAGTCGCTGATGGGTTTCCACACCGATGCCCAGAGGAGGAGGATCGCAATGAACGCAGCGAGTGAGGCGATGACGATTCGTTCCTGCGGCTCGCGCCCGAAATACCAACGGCCGAGGCTCGAAATGGCGAACTGTTGTTGCAGGTTGTCTAACATCTAAGCGCCCTGCACCCTGCCGATACGAATGCGCGCGCGCACGCCGCTGTCGACTTGTTCGGCGGACGTGATCGCGACGTCTAAGCCGCGCTGTTCCAGATTTTCCTTCAGCTGGTCAAGTTCCTCGTAGCCGCGCAGGAGCAGGTCGGCCGCCAGCTCGCCACGTGCGTCGGTGTAGTTGAGACTGGTGATGACCGCATTGCTGTTAAGCACCGCGCCAAGATCTGCCAGATAACTGGTAAAGCCGCCACCGCCGACGTTGCCGCTACGACCGCCGAGCTGTGCCTGCATCTGGCGACGGACGTTTCGCACCCTGCGCTCACCTGGAAATATGTCACGGAACAGTTGTTCGGAGGCGGCTTCCAACTGATCCGCCTGAGTGCTTGCCCAGAAACCCTGGACGATCATCGTGATCGCGCCGATCAGCAACCAGGCGCCAGCCAGGCCGGCCACGGCGTACCAGCGGGTCGTGCCGGTATGGGTCTGACGCGGCGGTACGTAGGGACCTTGCAGCAGATTGATGGTATCGGGTTGCTCGAGCCAGCGGGCAGCAAGGTAGCCGAGCGTGGTCTCCACAGGCGCATCGCTGGTCGTGCGCAGTCGAACATCACCGTCCAGCTGGCTCACGTCCAGATCGTTCAGGGTTCCATTGATGAGCAGAATTTCTTCAGCCGCGACAGAGCCGAGCGCCAGCAACAGATTCGATCGATCCACTGTGGCGGCCTGATCAGTTGTTTTCAGCAACACCGTATCAGCTTCGAACAACACGCTCACCTGGCCCGGCTCGGCCGGCAGCAACTCCGCTTCCGAGACCATGTGACCAGGTGGCAGACCCACTTCGCCAAGGCACTCCAACCAGTCATCCAGCAACGCCCGGTCGATCAGATTGCAGCGAATGCTTTCTCCGCGCCGAATCGGGCCCGACGCCAGATGCATGCCTTCGATATCCGTGGCGACAAATTCTTCGACGACGAATGGCAGCGCGCGGCGGATCTGTCCGACGCTCCGGCCCGGTACTTCGCAATTGACTCCTAAAACGTGTTCACCTGGAAGAATCACGACGATGTTGCCCGGGTCATGCAGCCAGTCAACCTCGGGATCGATCAGCTCTTCCAGTCCTCTGAGATCCGTTGCTCCCTTAGCACGCACGGAGCCGTCGTCCTCGGAGATCAGCCACTCATTGCGCAGACGAAATCCTTCATCGTCGCGAGTTGCCTGAGAGAGCATCCGAATAAATAGAGTAGGCATGAGCGCTTAGATCAATAGATCGGAAGAGCACACG
>JAYGEV010000525.1:0-4007 GCA_046582225.1 Pseudomonadales bacterium | reverse complement strand
CGATGAGTTGAGCATGGCCGTAGACGCGGCGGTGAAGCTGGAACGCCCGCTTTTGGTGAAGGGTGAGCCCGGCACGGGTAAGAGGCTGCTCGCCGAGGAAGTCGCCAACACCCTGGGCATGGAACTCATTGAGTGGCACATCAAGTCCAGCACCAAGGCGATCAATGGTCTGTACGAATACGATGCGGTTTCCCGCCTGCGGGACTCACAGCTGGGCGACGAGCGCGTGAAGGACATTCGCAATTACATCAAGAAAGGCAAGATGTGGGAGGCGTTTGATTCCGACGAGCGGGTTGTTCTGCTGATCGATGAGATTGACAAGGCAGACATCGAGTTTCCTAACGACCTGCTGCAGGAACTCGACCGGATGGAATTCTTCGTCTATGAACTCGGCGATACCATCAAGGCAAAGCATCGTCCCGTGGTGATCATCACCTCAAACAATGAAAAAGAGCTGCCTGACGCGTTCCTGCGGCGGTGTTTCTTTCACTACATCAATTTTCCGGATCGTGAGACCATGCAGCGGATCGTGGAAGTGCATCATCCTGACGTGAAGTCGCAGATGGTGAAGGAAGCGATGGAGATATTCTTCGATGTCAGGAAGGTACCGGGTTTGAAGAAGAAACCTTCGACCTCCGAGCTGATCGACTGGCTGAAGCTGCTGATGGCCGACGACATCCCTGATGAGATACTCACCAATCGTGATACCACCAAGGCTATTCCACCACTCTATGGTGCACTCGTCAAAAACGAGCAGGACGTACACCTGCTGGAACGGCTGGCGTTTATGAATCGGCGAGACAGCCGCGGCTGATCACGGTTAACTCCTGGTTAAAAAAGGGACCCATTCAACCGCCATGCTCATCAATTTCTTTCTGACGCTGAGAAAGTACAAGGTACCTGTCACGATCCGTGAGCTGATGGATTTGCTCAGGGCGCTTGAGGGGCGTCTGGTGTACGCCAACATCGATGAATTCTATTTGTTGAGCCGCACCTGCATGGTCAAGGACGAATCAAATTACGACAAATTCGACCGTGCCTTCTCGGCCTACTTCAAGGGCCTGGATGATCTCCACGGAATGTTGGAGTCGATGATCCCCGACGAGTGGCTGCGTCGCGAGTTTGAAAAATCGCTCACGCCCGAAGAGCTGGAAAAAATCGATTCACTGGGCGGTCTGGAAAAGCTCTTTGAGGCCTTCGCAGAAGCGAAAGCGGAAGAGGAACGTCGTCAGGCTGAACAGGGCAAAGAGGGCAACGAAGGCGAAGAGGGTGACAATCCCGATCGTCAGGGTCAGAAAGGTCCGGGTGGCCTCGGCAAAGGCAAAAAGAAGAAAGCAAAAAAGGTCTGGGATCAGCGGCAGTACAAAAACCTGGATGACTCGGTCGAGCTTGGCACACGCAACATAAAGATGGCGTTGCGTCGGTTGCGCAAGTTTGCGCGCTCAGGTATCGACGAAGAATTCGATATGGACAACACGATCAAGTCCACGGCTCACAATGGCGGCATGCTGGATATCCGCATGCGGCCTGAGCGCAAGAATGTGGTGAAGGTGCTGTTGTTTCTCGATATTGGCGGGTCCATGGATGCGCACGTCAAGGTTTGCGAGGAACTGTTCTCGGCAACGCGCACGGAGTTCAAACACATCGAGAGTTTTTACTTCCACAACTTCATCTACGAGTCGGTGTGGAAGGATAATCGACGGCGGATGAACGAGAGAATGCCGACCTGGGACATCCTCCACAAGTATGCACACGACTACAAAGTTGTCTTCGTGGGTGACGCGACCATGGCGCCCTATGAAATTACCCACGCCGGTGGAAGCGTGGAGCATTGGAATGAGGAGCCGGGAACGGAGTGGATCAGCCGCTTCACCGAGATCTACGACAAGCTCGTGTGGATCAACCCGACCCCGCAGGAAACGTGGGAATACTCGTCATCGGTGGGCATGACCCAGCAGCTGGTCAACGGCAAGATGTATCCGTTGACGATACGGGGTCTCGAAGAAGGGATGAATTCCCTGTCGAAGTAACCGAGCGGAGCCATGGCCGACGCCACCGCCTTCGATCCCGCCAGCGTTCTGCGTCGCGACCTGCGTCGACTCAGGCGGCTGCGGAAGAATAATCCGGGCGCCTGGAGAAACCTCAATGACCAATCCGCGGCGCGTCTCACGGCACGCCGGGCTCAGCAGGTCACGATCTCATACCCGTCGAACCTCCCCATCAGTGCATATGCCGACGAAATAAAGCGATTGCTCGTTGAGCACCAGGTCATCGTGGTCGCGGGCGAAACCGGCTCGGGAAAAACGACTCAGCTACCCAAGATGTGCCTCGAGGCCGGGTTCGGCTACCGGGGAATGATCGGTCATACGCAGCCGCGCCGGTTGGCCGCGCGAGCGGTTGCTGCCCGGCTCGCCGAAGAGCTTGGCGTAGAGGTTGGCCATGCTGTGGGCTATGCGGTTCGTTTTGCCGACCGGGTCGGCGAAGGCACCCTGATCAAAGTGTTGACCGATGGCCTGCTCTTGAGTGAAATCAGAGGCGACCGGTTTCTCGACGGCTATGAAGTAGTCATCATCGATGAAGCCCATGAGCGCAGCCTGAACGTTGATTTTCTGCTTGGCTATCTCAAGCGTCTGATGCGCCGACGTCGAGATCTCAAGGTGATCATCACCAGCGCCACTATCGACGTGGAGTCATTCTCCAAGCACTTCGACGGCGCCCCCGTTGTCGAAGTGGGTGGGCGCGGGTATCCGGTAGAAACCCGCTACCTGGAATCCGAGGAAGGTGATCAGCGCACCCTGGACGAAAAGATCCTCGCCTGTATCGAACAAATCGAAACCCTTCCAGCGCCGGGATCAGCGCGGGACATTCTGGTGTTCCAATCGGGGGAGCGGGAGATTTTCGATACCGCGCATGCTCTGCGGGGAGCGCTGGACGATAGAATAGAAATTCTGCCGCTGTATGCGCGGCTGTCGGCCCGTGACCAGCAACGGGTGTTTCGACCGAGCGCTCACCGACGCATCGTACTTGCGACCAACGTGGCTGAAACCTCACTCACCGTACCGAATATCGGATACGTCATCGATCCCGGATTTGTTCGACTGAGCAGGTATTCGTACCGCTCCAAGCTGCAGCGACTGCCGGTTGAGCCGGTGTCTCAGGCCAGTGCCAATCAACGTCAGGGACGTTGCGGGCGGGTCGCGCCGGGCGTGTGTTTCCGCTTGTACGGCGAGCAGGATTTCCTGGCTCGGCCGGAATTCACAGACCCGGAAATACAGCGCACCAACCTCGCGCAGGTTGTGCTGCAAATGCGCTCCCTCGATCTTGGCAAGGTGGGCAGTTTTCCGTTTCTGGATCCACCGGACCACGGGGCGGTACGGGATGCGGAGAGGTTGTTGAACGAATTGGGTGCTCTCTCGACGAACGAGCAGACCTCCGCGCCGGATAAGCGCGCTTCGAAAATACAGGCTCGTGGTGGGTTGAGTAAGATTGGTACAACCATGGCGCGTTTGCCGGTGGACCCGCGTTTGGCCAGAATGCTCATCGCGGCCGACGAGTATCGCGCGCTGAGCGAGGTGCTCATCATCGTCAGCGCCCTGGCGGTTCAGGATCCGCGGGAGCGGCCGCTGAACCGCCAGGGATCCGCGGACCGAGCACATGCCGATTTTCTCGATCCACGTTCGGATTTTCTCGCGTTCGTAAACCTGTGGCGCTGGTATGTTGAAACGCGTCAGAACGTTACGCGCTCCGCGTTGCGCAAGGATCTGCCCCGGCGCTTCCTGTCGAGCAATCGAATGCGGGAGTGGCATGAAATGCATCGGCAACTGCTGCTTGCGACGCGTCAGTTGGGAATGCGCCTGAACGATGCTCCGGCTGACTATTCCGCGGTACACCGCTCGCTGTTGCGAGGATCGCTCAGCCTGATCGGGTTTCACGATGAGAAGGGTAACTATCTGGGCCCGCGGAATCTTGGGTTTCGAATCTTTCCCGGTTCGGCTCTCGCAACCCGA
>JAYGEV010000508.1:0-4801 GCA_046582225.1 Pseudomonadales bacterium | reverse complement strand
ACGAGACCCGCTGGCTAGAAAATCCTCTCGGACTCACAGCAGCAGCGTCAGATGGATATCTTGCGGTTCCAAATCAAACAGCGAAGGATCGAACGCATCTGCCAATCGGCACCCGAGAGATCGATAGAATCTAATGGTGTTCTCGGACGGGGTCGCCGATATATACAGAGCACGAGCGCCCAGATATCGAGCTTTGTTCACTGCCTCCTGAAACAACCGTCGCCCCAAACCCCCGCCGCGATGTCGCTGGCTAACATGTAGAAACTTGAGTTGAAGCTGGTCGGTCGACGCCCCGATAAAACGACTTTCCAGGACGCATGCGCCGACTAACCCGGCGTCGGAAAAAGCCCCGAAAAAGCTCCCGCCGTGATCGAAGCAATCAAGCAATATGGCCGAGTCCCGGTCAATTTCGTTCGAAGGCCAACCTTGAACGTCGTAGCGTTCATCGCGCAACACGAGCGCGCGGTTTTCGTAGTGGTAAACCTTTTCAATGACTTCTGAGCGGTCGATGGTCCAGATACCAGATAACTCAGCCCGCTCGAGGTGTCTAATAATCGGGCTCATCCAATCATCACCCGGGTGTGAAAGGCTCGCTTGTTAACTTTGGTTCTCCGCTAGTCCTGCGCCCAGTTTCGACACGATCGACGCACCTCAACCAGGATACGCAAGGCAGACTTCCGCAACCAAACAGTGTGAGCCACCACTCCAATCAGCGCAACGCGAGCTGAAGAGCGCCAACGCCTTCGCGACGGTCGAGGCGTACAAACAACGCTCTGATTACACACAACCCAGGTTTTGGTGCGGGGACGCCCGAATGTGCGACAATACATAGATGTCATTTGACCCCACCATTCTGATCAGAAGTTCTCGCCGCAGTACCGAAAAGTACTCGAAAGGAGGTTGATCGGTGATCGGACATTGGAGCAGACCGCTGGCGCAACTGTTTCTGTGGATGTTCATCTGTGGCGGTGCCGTGGGATATGCAGCCGAGTACTCGGTTCCGGTAGATCAACACTATCCCAGGAATGTTTACTGGGGTGACACGCACCTGCACACACGCAATTCAGCCGATGCGTACTCGTTGGGGAACATGAACCTGACGCCTGCCGATGCCTTTCGATTTGCAAAGGGGCGGCAGGTGATCGCGCATAACGGCATGCCGGTACAGTTGCGGCGGCCGTTGGATTTCCTGGTGGTCTCGGATCATGCCGAGTACCTCGGCGGGTACTATCGATTCAACGTTGCCGACCCGCTGGTGGTAGGAACGGCGGCCGGTGATCAGTGGCAGGGATACCTGCAGGCGGGCGATCCAGCGAAGCTGATCGCAGCCTTCTCCGCCAGCATGTCTGATCCGGAAAACAACTACGCTTTTCCTGAGCGAACCCGCCGCCTGATCTGGCAGGATGTCGCGCAAACCGCAGACGAATTTAATCTACCCGGGAGGTTTACCGCCTTTACCGGTTACGAATGGACGTCGATGATCAACGGCAACAACCTGCACCGTGTGGTGATCTACAAAGATGGCGCCGAGCTCGCTGGGCAGTTGCCACCGTTTTCCGGGCAGGACAGCCTTGATCCCAGAGAGCTGTGGAAAGCGCTCGCCGCCTATGAGGCTCAGACGGGGGGCGAGGTGATGGCAATTGCGCACAATGGCAATCTGTCGAACGGAATGATGTTCCCCGACTCGTCTGTCGATGGAAAACCCATCAACCGAGCCTACGCCGAGCTGCGCGCGCGTTGGGAACCCATTTACGAGGTCACTCAGGTGAAAGGCGATGGTGAATCGCATCCAACGCTCTCTCCCGACGACGAATTTGCGGACTTCGAAAACTGGGATTGGGACAACATTGGCCGTTCTCAGAAGAAAGAGGATTGGATGCTGCCGCATGAGTACGCACGTGGCGCGCTCAAGCTCGGCCTGGCGTATGAGAAAACGCTGAGCGTCAATCCATTCAAGTTCGGCCTGATTGGGAGTACCGATGGCCACAACTCCATCTCTACCACCCAGGAAGACAATTTCTTCGGCAAGTTCCCCGAATCCCTGCCCGGTCCAGCGCGAATGGAAAATGCCATGGCGGCCAATGCCCTCTGGCAGAACTGGAATATCGTGGCCTCCGGATACGCAGCAATCTGGGCCCGTGAAAACACCAGGGGCGCATTGTTTAACGCGATGAAGCGTCGCGAAGTGTATGCCACTACGGGTTCCCGCATTACCGTGCGATTCTTTGGGGGTTGGGAGTACGAGTCCGACGATCTGGATCGACCCACATATCTGGATGTTGGCTATGGCAAAGGAGTACCCATGGGCGGTGATCTCAGCCAGGCGCCTAAAAATACTGCCCCTACGTTTATGGTCGTTGCTGGCAAAGACCCGGACGGCGCCAATCTCGATCGGGTCCAGGTGATCAAGGGCTGGCTCGGCCGCGATGGCACGTTGGCCGAGCAGGTATACGATGTGGCATGGGCGGGTGATCGCCAACCAGACGCGACGACCCGGAAACTGCCCGCCGTGGGTACGACGGTAGATTTGGAAAATGCGTCGTTTGACAACTCAATTGGTGCAGCTGATCTGGCTGCGGTCTGGACCGATCCAGATTTTGATCCCAGGGAGCGTGCGTTTTATTACGTGCGCGTGCTGGAAATCCCACGACCTCGGTGGACGGCCTACGACGCGCGGTTTTTTGATTTGAAACCGCCCGATGA
Source organism: Pseudomonadales bacterium (assembly GCA_046582225.1). Classification (GTDB taxonomy): domain Bacteria; phylum Pseudomonadota; class Gammaproteobacteria; order Pseudomonadales; family Azotimanducaceae; genus JAYGEV01. The sequence goes on along the minus strand of JAYGEV010000508.1, from coordinate 2,098 downwards.
GATCCCCATGGTCATTCAGGATCGCGCTTATACGTCGCCTATTTGGTATACACCGTAAGGGTATGAGCGCTGCTCACCTTCGTGCAATATCGCACCAAGGTGTTCGAGCCAAACGTTGCTGCTGCACGCCTCGATCAGCTGAGCGGGTCGGAACTCAACCCGATCCCGTTGCGACTCAGTTCGGGAACAGCACACTAATACTCTCTCGGCGATGGATCCGAAGAATCGCTTCACCAAGCAGTGGCGCTATCGACACCAACTCGATCTTCGACGACAACGCCGTGGGTTGAGTTTCGATCGAGTCAGTAACAAGTAGACGCTCGATGGGGCTATTGTCGATTCTTTCCATCGAACCAGTCGAGAATACGCCGTGGGACACCATAGCGAACACGCGGTTCGCGCCGCGTTCAACCAGCCGCTGAGCCGCCTCCACCAGCGTACCACCAGAAATCGTAAAGTCGTCGACGATCAATGCCGTCCGTCCCCGAACTTCCCCAATGATCTCAAGAACCTCGGCCTTTTCGTCGTGCGCGTTGCGTTCCTTGTTTGCGATCGCCAACGAAGCCCCGAGGTACGCGGCATAACGACGTGCGTCTTTCACAAATCCAGCATCTGGTGACACAACGACAAGTTCGCCCTGATCGAGCGTCTTAAAGGTGTCACACAAAACCGGTAGCGCTCTCAGATCATCGACGGGTACCTGGAAGAACCCCTGGATTTGCGCAGCATGCAGGTCAATGGTGACCACCCGGTCCGCGCCTGCCACCTGAATGCAGTCGGCACACACCCGTGCACGGATAGACACCCGCGGTTCGTCCTTTTTGTCGCCTTTGGCATAGCTGAAGTAGGGCATCACGACGGTTACTGACGCCGCACTCGCGCGTTTTAAGGCGTCTATCCAGAAAAGCAGTTCCATGAACGAATCGTTGGTCGGGAACACCGTAGACTGGACGATATATACATTTCGACCACGCACGTTCTCCTGTACCCGGACGAAAAGTGTCCCTTCCGAAAATCGCAGCACTTCCGACTTGCCCTGCGACACGCCGATATGACTACAGATGTTTTTCGTCAGGACAGGACTACAGCTGCCGCCAAAGACCAGAATGTCATCGGGATCGCGCTCTTCCAAGTTGCCTCCAGATCAAGCCTGAGGAAGATTGGCTCAGGCCGCCATTTTAGCGACGAACACGATGACCTGAAACCGGAATCGGGGCAATCGTCGAGAAGGCGGCTCCGACGGTCGATCACTCAGGCTGTGGTGACTGCCCTGACGGATCAGCGCGTTGCTGTGTCTGTGGCGACATTTTCCGGGAACTCAGGCGTGTCGTGAAGATCCACATGCTCCAGATGCAGCACGAAAAGCCGACGCCGAAATACACAAAAGTCAGCGTGTAATCAAACCCTAACAATGTCCCGCAGGACATGAACAGAAGGCCCAACAACAACCAAAACTGCGGAATCCGTTCGTAAACTGGCGTTGGTAACCACATAGTCTGATTCACTCGTCATCTGTAGGAAAACTACCCGCAAGATGGACTGCAACGTTGTGCCACAACGGGATACGCATCACAGGTTCAACTGCGCAGCGTGCTTTTGATCCCAATGTAAAACCCGCTTCACACAACGCAGGCGAACTGTGGTGAGCGTTTCGCGGGTTACACCTTCACCATCATCTTGCCGGTGTTGGCACCCTGGAAAAGCTCGATGAGTGCCCTGGGCAGGTTCTCAAATCCCTCGATCACCGTTTCCCGCTGCTTGAGTTTGCCGACCTCAATCCAACCCTGCATCTCGGCGAGGGCTTCTTCGAACTTTGGCGCGTAGTCGCCAGCCAGAAAACCCTCCATGCGCGCGCGACGAAATACCAGGTTGAAATAGTTTTTCGGCCCAGGGGGATCGCCGTCGAGGTTGTATCGCGAAATCCCGCCACAAATCACCACACGGGCGTTCACCGCCAACCGATCCAGACAGATGTCGAGGATCTCTCCGCCAACGTTGTCAAAGTACACGTTGATGCCATTCGGACACAATCGATCCAACTCCGCGGCAACATCCTGGGTGCGGTAGTTAATGGCGCCATCGAAGCCGAGCCCGTCGG
>JAYGEV010000479.1:0-3284 GCA_046582225.1 Pseudomonadales bacterium | reverse complement strand
CGCACGGTGAACGTGGCCGGCATGCGGGTCATGAGCGGCGATCTGATCCATGCCGACCAGCATGGCGCCGTGGTGATTCCCTGGGAGGTGGCAACGCAAGTGAAGGAAGCCGCCGATTCCATCGTCCGCCGCGAGCGGGTGATCATCGACGCGGCCAAAGAGCCCGGGTTCAATATGGAACGGCTCAAGAAAGCCTGGGGCGACGCAGCGGAAGTCCACTAACCGGAAAATTTCGCTGCCGAGCGCTACGGCGCGGCTACGACAGCGACAGCTTTTTTACGATCTCCTGATGGGCCGCCTCGTCCAGCCGATAAGCGCGGGCTGCGACGATCATCACGATCATGATTCCGATCGGCGCCAGCGTCATCAGGCTGTGAATCGCGCGCAGCGACAACTCACTCTGCTCGACGTTTGCCGCATAACCGGCCAGCGCCATCACGCCCAGCACACCGGCCCCACCCAGGGCTTTGGCCAGCTTCTGAAAGAAGCTTGCGAACGCAAATATCGCGCCGTCTGCGCGCAGGCCCATGCGCCATTGCGCATACTCCACCGTATCGGGAATCATCGCCCAGCCCAGCACCGCAATCGGCGTGCCGCCCAGCGCCACCACGCAACCCCACACGAAGATCATCTCCACCGCGTCGTACGGGGTGAAATACAACCCGATGGATCCGATCATCGTAACAATCGCGCCAACGATGATTCCACCGGCCTTGCCGAACCGGGCCGCCAGCTTAGGAACCGCCAACAGACCAATGAACATCACCGGCAGGGTGACGCCGAAGAACAGCGCGATCAGATCTTCGCGGCCGAGATTGTATTTGAAGTAATACAGCGTGACCGACTGCCGGATCGTGAAGGACAGCATGCCGCAGGTGAACAGCACAATCACCACCAGCAGCGGCGGGTTGGCGAACACGGCCTTGAAGCTGTCTGAAAACGTGAGCTTTTGTGACGCCGGCGGCGTGACCCGCTCTTCGGTATTCGCCACCGTCAGCCACAGCAGCACGGTCGCGACGATCGCAAACAGGATCAACGCCGAGCGAAAACCCTCCTCCGGTGTTGCAAACAGGCCAACAAACGGAAGCATGCCCACCGAAACAATGTATCCGCCGGCAAATGCGAACGCCATGCGAACCGTGGAAAGAACCGTACGCTCGCGATGATCGGCGGTGAGCGACGCGGTGAGGGCCGAGTACGGAATCGACACCACCGTGTAGGCGATGCCAAACAGAATATAGGTGCCATACGCCCACCAGATCTTGCCGCCCTCACTCAAATCGGGCGTGGTGAAGGTCAATATGGCAATGAGGCCAAGCGGCAATGCACCGTAGCGGATGTGCGGCCGCAACCTGCCCCACTTGCTTTTGGTGCGTTCGGCGATCATGCCCATCATCGGATCGGTGACCGCGTCGATGATTCGGGCGACCAGAAACACGCCAGTGGCCACCGCGGCGCTGAGACCAAATACATCGGTGTAGAAAAACGGCAGATAGGTCATCGCCGCGATGAAGTACAGGTTGATCCCTAAGTCACCAACCCCATAACCGAGCCGCTGGGCAACGGTGAGCTTCCCGGTTTCCACGAATGTGCCTAGATAACCCCGGTCGACTTCAATGCTTCGATACGCTCAGCGGCAACGCCGAAATCCGCGAGCACCGCTTCGGAATCGCTCCCGGGGTCGGGAGCCGCATTGTTGAACGCGGCCTCGTGGGGGAACAGCGACAGATTGATCGGAGAGCGAACCAGGTTCAGATCTCCAAGCTCGGGATGCGGGGCGGGTTTGACCATGCCCAGATGGCGAACCTGGGGATCATCGAAGCCTTCTTTGATGGTGTTGATCGGCCCGCACGGGACGCCCACCGCGTTCAGCTTCTCAACCAGTTCATCGGTGCTGTAGCGGCAGGTCACCGCGTTGATGTCGGCTTTGAGCTGGTCTTTGCGGGCCATGCGGTCGCGGGCATTCTGATAGTCAGGATGTTCGCTGAGCGCATCGGCTTCCAGCGCTGCACAGAATCGTTGCCACAGCCGAGAGCTGGAGGCTGCCAGATTCACCAGCCCATCTTTGGAACTGAACGTGCCCATGGGCGTGTGATAGGGATGATCGTTGCCCTGCTGATCGGGGACCTCGCCGGTCATCGTGTAGCGGGCGCCCTGAAAGTCGAGCTTGGACATCATCGCCTCGAGCAACGAGGTATGCACCCACTGCCCTTCGCCGGTTCGCTCCCGGTGCAGCAGCGCGAGCAAAATGCCTTGTCCTAAAAACATGCCAGCCGACGTATCGCTGATGGCGACACCCACCCGCATCGGCCCGCGCCCGGGTTCACCGGTAACCGACATCAGGCCGCTCATGCCCTGGATGATCTGATCCACCCCACCCCGCTCGCCGTAGGGGCCGTCCTGGCCGAAGCCCGAGATGCTCGCGTAGATGATCGACGGATTGATGCCCCTGATGGTTTCGTAATCGACCTTCAGCCGATGCTTTACTTCGGCTTTGAAGTTCTCCACCACCACGTCGGCCTTGGCGGCGAGTTCGACAAACAGCGCCTGGCCGTCCGGATGCTTGAGGTCGATGGTGAGGCTGCGTTTGTTGTGATGCAGGTTCTGCTCATCCGGACCGCGCCTCGCCCCGGTCACCGAGGCGACCTTGCCGGCGGGCGGCTCCACCCAAATCACATCCGCACCCCAGTCGGCCAGCAGCCGCACCGCGCTCGGTCCGGCGCGGGCAATGGTGAGATCGAGAACCCGAATGTGCGAAAGCGGTCCCATCTAGCGGATCAACCGCCCTGGCAGCGCATCGGTGGCCGCGCCGTTTTCGTAGGTGACCTCGCCGCTGACGATGGTGGCCAGGTAGCCGTCTGCGGTCTGCTGCAGGCGGGCGCCACCGGCCGGCAGGTCGTGCACGATCTGTGGCGCACGTACCCGCAGGTTGTCGAAGTCGATGATGTTGATATCGGCCTTCATGCCTTCGCTCAATACTCCCCGGTCGTGAAGATTCACCGCTCGTGCGGTATCCGAGGTTTGACGCTTAATCAGCAACGGCAGCTCGATACGGTCGCCGCGGGTTCGATCCCGACCCCAGTGCGTGAGCAGCGTGGTGACAAAACTGGCATCACAAATGGTGCCCACATGAGCGCCGCCGTCTCCCAGACCCATGACCGTGTCCTTGTGCAGGATCATTTCGCGACAGGCATCGAGATTGTGCTCTGCGTAGTTCGCAAACGGCGTGTACAGAATCTGTTTGCCATCCTGTTCCAGCAGCAGATCGTAGACCAGGTCCAGCG
>JAYGEV010000376.1:0-5944 GCA_046582225.1 Pseudomonadales bacterium | reverse complement strand
GCAGCGGGTTGGTCGGCGACTCGATCCAGACCATTCGCGTGTTGGGCTGCAGGGCGTTTTTCAGCGCCTGCGGGTCGGTCAGATCCAGATAGCTGAATTCAATGCCCTGCTTGCGGAACACCTCCTCGAACAGTCGATAGGTGCCGCCGTACATGTCATCGCAGGCGACCACGTGATCGCCCTGGCCGAGCAGGTGCACCACCGTCGTCGCGCCGATGCACCCGGATGCGAAGGCGAAACCGAACCGCGCACTTTCCAGATTGGCGACACAATCTTCATAAGCCTTGCGGGTCGGATTGCCGGCACGAGAATAGTCGGAGCCGGGAAATACTCCCGGCTCGGTATGCTCGAAGGTTGACGTCAGATACAACGGCGTCACGACCGCACCGGTGGCCGCATCAGATGTCTGCCCGGCATGAATGGCCCTGGTTTCAAAACCGAACTTGTCTTTAGGCCAACTCATGACGATTTCCTTATGGCGCAAAGCTCGATCGCGCCCGCACCCCCCAGCGACCGTCGATATTTTCCACAACGTACAGCGATCTGTAACTCGAGATCTTATCGCCACCAGCGTTGAAGCGGGAAAAGGTGACCGTGATGTGCACTTTGGCCGCCGATGCCTGGATGACGTTCATCTCATCCCAGGTACTGTGATTCCAGCTTGTGGTCTGGGCGAATCGGTCCAGATCCATCGCGGCAATGAACTCAGCCTCGTTGGCATACACGACCACTTCGCCACTGGCCACGCGTACATGAGGGAAATGCAATGTCCGCGCCCAGGCAACCTCGTCGCGGGCATTGAAAGCCACCAGGAAATCGTTCATCACCGCAATGGCGGCCGAAGAACTGACCGGCGCCGTTGCGCCGTTAGCGCAGGTAACGCCGCACGACACCAGCAACGCGAGGCAAAGCCTGGTCATGATTTGTGGATTACGAACCGGGGATCTCGCAAGCCTGATCGAGTTCCAGCTTAACGCTGATCGCGGGATTGCGGTGCGCGCCCGCACTCCATGATGGCATGACCATCGAGTACAGGCCGCTGCCACCAGCCATCAGTACCAGGATCTGCTCTGGGGATGCGAAGCAGTGAAACATCTCCTCGTCGGCGGACCAGCCCATGAAATCGCGCCCGTAGCGCTCGATGTCGGCTCGCGAGTGGGTGGCGAGTTCGCACAGTCTGGACGCAATATCCTCACGATTCAGGTCAGCGGCCGCCAGTGCCGTGGCATGTTCGGGGTTCAACACGACCACCGCACAACCGTTGCGCAGGATCGCATTGTTGGTCGCGAGGTTAGCCAGGCCAATCGCGAGCATCTCCAGCAGCCGCAGATGATTTTCCGGATCATCGGCATCGACGCTGTAAAGCACCGAATGCGGAGCCTCCGCGCCGATGACGGTGACTACGCTGTCTTCGGGTTGAAAGCCGCGTGCGACATGCAGCGGCGTAAACGGGCTGTGCTCTTCGTCCTCGGCCAGGCAATAGGTGAACTTGCCCGGGTGGCCAAGCAATGCCATATCCGACACGCCCGGATGTGCGCCGCCGATGTTAATCATGGCCAGGCGCAGGGCCCGACCGATGCAGGCGTTAGCGCGATGCCCAGGGCCGAGCGCACCAAACCCGCTGGCAATGGGGCCGCACCACTCGCGTGCCGGACCGTTTACGATAATCAACGGCGCGGTGCAGTGGGTGGTGCCCTGCATCTCGGTGAGGTCGAAATCAGGGTCGAGGACCGCCTGGACCGCGGCGACAACGACCGGCATGAATTCGGGCAGGCAACCCGCCATTACCGCCGCCACCGCGACCTTTTCGATCGTTGCAATACCCTTTCCGGGGCCCATTTCGCCGAGTACGAGTTCCGGGTCCAGACCCGAAGCGAGCACCATCCGAGCGACCCGCGCCGTGGTGGGTACGATGACCGGAAGCCCATCGGTGCAGCTGAGCCCATGGAGTTGCTCCACCGCATCCGCTTCGTCGCCGGCGCTGAGCAACGCAGCCAACTACCCGGCCGCCAGCGCCGCGAATACCTTGGGCGCGATCTCTTCTGCGACTTTGCGCAGGTTGGCCGCCCCGGTTCCTGCGACGGGATGGGGCAGGAGAACTCGTGGGACGTCCGGCATGCCAAGGGAATTGGCGATGAAATCACCCTGCGGCCAGAAATCTTCGGTAACCAGAGCCACCACAGGAATTCCCAGTCTTGCTATGTTGATGCCGTCACGCACGGTGCCGGTAGTGCAACTGCCTCAGTGCCCGTAGGCGGCCACCGCCGCGACGCACCCCGCCTGGATTTCTTCGAGCATGTCATCGGGTGCGGCAATTGAAGCATTGCCTTTGTTGAAGTGTTCGGCCCGCATGCTGGTGAGTTGCTCGCCCATGGCTTCGGCAAGCTGGATCAGAAAATTCTCCGAATCGGGAAACCCATTCGCCAGAAATGCGACTCGAGGGTCGTTGCTTGCCTGCAGATCCACGTTGAGCAGGTAAGGCTCAATGGGCGTGGCAATTTCTCCTCTAGGATCGTGGTATTCAATCATCGACCAGTTCCTTTTGTTTAGTGAAGAGTTGTTTAGTGAAGAGTTGTTCAGTCAAAAGTCGCTCAGATTCAATCAGTGTACCGATTAAAACGCTCGCCGAGGGTTTCGACAACCAGATCCGCGTGCCGCGCCCCGCGGCACGCGACCGTCTGTCGTCAGGCAGCCCCGGCCACGCCGACGGGGGTATCGCCTTTGACGATGACCCGATGCATCACACGCCGCTCCCCTGGATAATCGTTGAGCGGGTAGTGCTGCACGCAGCGGTTGTCCCACACGGTCAGCGTTCCGGGCCGCCACTTCAGCCTCATGCAGTTCTCCGCGGAGACGATCGCCGCCTGCAGATACTCCAGCAACGCCAGGCTTTCGGGACGCGTCATACCGACAAACCGTTCGGTGTGGATGAGGCTCGTGTACAGTGCTTTGCGGCCCGTTTCGGGATGCACCCGAACAGCCGGGTGTTCGGCGGTGGTCACGCGATCACTCGCTCTGGCCTTTACACCCTGCCCGGTCACCGATGCGTACGCGCCGGAACTCGAATGCACCAGCTCCGCGGTGTAAACCGCTCGGAGGTTCTCCAGACACAGTTGCAGCCCCGCTGACAAGCCTGAAAACGCGCGATAGGTGTCTGCAAACATCGTGTCGCCGCGTGCGTCGGGAACCTCCACCGCGTAGAGCATCGTGATCTTGGGCGGCCGCAACATATAGGATGTGTCGGTATGCCACGCGCCGCCGAAGTTGCTGGAATCTTCCGGGTTCTTGACGACCGCAACCACATGAGGCGACTCCGCAAGCGGCTCCGCATGCGGGTAGACGTCCAGTTCTCCAAATTGCGAGGCGAACTCGGCGAGCTCGAGTGGGGTAAGGGATTGGTCCCGAAACACCAGCACCTGGTACTGGTTCAGCGCCCTGGTCAGCTCGTTGATATCCATTGCGCAAACATCACCGGCGGCCGCGGTGGCGCCCAGCGCGCCCAGCATCTCGCGCCACCCATCGGGTGCTGCTCTTTCCAATCCCAACGTGGCATCCTTTGGTTTCCACGGTCGACAAGGATCTTACACCAGTGGCCGACCAAGAAGGCGTCATCAACTTCGCCTACGATCTGCAGCCACCCGACGCAGCCATCGCTGAAGTTGACCTTACCGCGTCGCTCGGAGGCTGGCGCACGGTGTTCAAGCGGCTGGGATTGATCGGTCAGGACGCCGCGCGCTATGGCGGCTTCGGATTCGGCAATCTCAGCGCCCGGGACGTCGAACGAGTGGACGAATTCGTGATATCGGCCAGCCAGACCGGCGTGCTGACAACGCTGCAGGACAAGCATCTGGTACGCATCACCGGCTACAACCTCGAGCGGTTCTGGGTCGATGCCACGGGCAGTCTACCGCCGTCTTCCGAGACGCTGACCCATGCCATGATCTACTCCGCCGACCCACGAATCAGTTGGGTTTTTCATTGTCACAGCCCTGAGATCTGGCGACGCGCCGAGGATCTTGCCATCCCCTGCACTGAGACAGACGTTGCTTATGGATCCGAGGAGATGGTGGGAGCCGTTGCCGAGCTTTTGGACACACATCAGTCACGTCCGTTGCTGTTTGCCACGCTGGGCCATGAGGACGGGGTTTTCTGCTGTGGCCCCACCGCCCGTGACACCGGCGGACTGCTGGTGAGCTATCTTGCGAAAACCCTCTCCGCGGATGCCGTGGCGTGAGTTCGATGAACATGCCACCGAGCGCAGTCGAGTGGCACGAGGATCGCCTGCGGCTGCTCGATCAGAGGCAACTGCCACATAACGTCGCGTATCTGGAGATCACCAACATCGAAGAGGCCCGGGTGGCGATCAACACGCTCGCGGTACGCGGCGCCCCGGCCATCGGTATCGCGGCCGCCTACGCGCTGGTTGTAGCCGCTGCTGCACAGCCGCAAACCGATCCACGCGCCTTCGTCGCTGCGCTTGCCAGAAACGCAGAGCGTCTTTGCAGCGCGCGACCCACAGCGGTCAACCTGCGCTGGGCTACCTCGCGCGTCTGCGAAGCCGCCGAACGCTCGCCGAATCTGGCCTCGATCCGCGCCGAAGCCGAAGCAATTCACGTAGAAGATCGAGCCATCTGCCAGGCCATTGGCGCGCACGGCAAGGCGTTGATCGAGCCGGGTGCCGGAGTCCTCACCCACTGCAACGCTGGCGCCCTGGCCGTTTCAGAACTTGGAACTGCGACCGCTCCGATGTACTTGAGCCATGCCGAGGGCAAACCCTTCCGCGTGTTTGTCGACGAAACCCGACCGTTGCTGCAGGGAGCGCGTCTTACCGCCTGGGAACTGTCCGTCGCAGGGATCGACGTAAGATTGATCTGCGACAACATGGCCGCCAGCATCATGGCCGCGGGGGAAATTGACCTGGTACTGCTGGGTACCGACAGGGTTACCGCCAATGGCGATGTGGTGAACAAGATCGGCACGCTCAACCTGGCTGTGTTGTGCAAACACTTCGAACTCCCGTTCTACGTCGCGTTGCCTTCGACCACCTATGACCCGCACACGTGCACCGGTGCAGAGGTGACCATTGAACAGCGCGCGCCCGAAGAGGTGCTCGAAAATCGCGCCGCAAACGTGGCCGTCCGAAATCCGGCCTTCGACGTCACCCCGGCGGAGCTTGTCACCGCGTTCGTCACCGAGCGCGGAATCATCAGACCGCCGTTTGCGGAGTCGTTGACAAAGTTGTTATCAGTCTCCGACTGAGAATCTATTGTTATGATCGTCAGCGCTCACCAATCATGATCACGGAGAGACGAATGCAGATCACCCCGCTGTCCCAGCCGCTGGGCGCTCGGGTTTCCGGCCTAGATCTCAACCTGCCCATGGATGATTCGTGTTTTGAACGTATTCACTCGGCCTGGCTCGATCACTCGTTGCTGGTGTTTCCAGACCAGTCCCTGAACGAAGACGGGCTGATCGCGTTCAGCCACAGATTCGGCGAGCTCGAAGCACCCCCGGCCAGCGAGAATCGAACGCGCAATGACGGCGGCGGTGCGGTACACCCGGAAATATGGAACATCTCCAACGTGAGGGTCGACGGCATCTCCATCGGCAGCCTGGGCAACCTGGAAGCCGACTGGCACACCGACATGTCCTATCTCGAGCGCCCACCATCGGCGAGCATTCTGTACGCACGGGAAATTCCAGCATCCGGCGGAAACACCTGTTTCGCGAGCATGTATCGAGCCCTCGAGGCGTTGCCGGACAATCTGCGGGCGCGCCTGCGCTCGCACTTTATACGTCACGATTCCGCGTATACGAGCGTCGGCGAACTGCGCAAAGGAGCGCGAGAGGTAACCGATGTCTCCCAGATCGAAGGTGCGGTCCATCCGGCGATTCGTACTCATCCGGAAAGCCACCGCGAGGCGCTCTACCTTGGTCGCCGCCT
>JAYGEV010000371.1:0-2503 GCA_046582225.1 Pseudomonadales bacterium | reverse complement strand
GACAACCTGGTGGAAACGATTGCGGCGGTCTCAGCAGAGTTGGGCTCGCCGAGCGTTGTCATACACAACGCTGTGGGCGGAACGTTCGGCGATTTCATGAGCATCGACCCGGACGCCCTCGATCGCAATTTTCAGGTCAACGTCATGGCTCTGCTGCATCTTGCGAGGGCCACGGCTCCAGCGATGATCGAACGTGGTGAAGGAGCCATCGTGTGTACCGGCAACACGGCCGCGTATCGCGGGGTGAGTGACTTTTCAGGATTTGCGCCGACCAAGGCGGCTCAGCGAATTCTCGCTGAAAGTATGGCGCGTCGACTCGGGCCTGAGGGGGTGCACGTGGCTTTTGTGGCGATCGATGCGGTCATCGATCTGCCATGGACCCGCAAACGCGCACCGGATGCGCCGGACAATTTCTTCTGCAAGCCTGCGGATATTGCCGGCGAGTGCTGGAACATCGCCCATCAGCCGAAGTCGGCATGGAGTTTCGATGTGACGATTCGACCTTTCGGCGAGAAGTGGTAGGTGGCGCGGGGGAACCGCGGCGCGGATGAGCGGGCTAATTGAGCACCGCGTAGCCGCGATTGCGCAGACAGTTGCGCACCACTGTCCGGCGTTCGTGAACGCCTTTGCCGACGCCTTTGGCGCCACCGATGATTGCGCCGGCCACGGCTCCTTCGCCGGCACCGTGGTGACCGACTACGGCCCCGACCGCGCCGCCGAGCACGGCGCCAGCAACTGCGCCGGTGGCCGCTTTCTGCGCCACGGCAACCTGATCGGCATATTCACCGCAGTCGGCAAGGTCGATACGATAAACCACCGGATCTACCCCTCGCATATCGACGATCGGGCCACCAGCATTTGAACTGTTCGCGCAGGCCACCAGCACCAGGAGTGAAGCCGTAAATACACCACGCAACATAAGTTCTCCTAATAGACGCGTGAGCGCCACAGCGTTCGAGGCAGTTACCTGACGCACTATAAACATGCGTTGACTGAACGGATGCTGAATGGCGGACGGGGGGCCTAACCGCTTAACGTGGTCTGGGACGAGGTCGGCACGTCCAGCTTGTGTTCGTGCACGCCTTGCGCGACCGGATCCCATCCCACCAGGTCATCGGCGATTTTGTACAGCGCCGGCACAAGTATCAGCGTAATAAAGGTCGCGAACAAAACGCCGAACGCCAGTGAAATTGCCATCGGGATGAAAAAGCTCGTGGCCGGTGTATCGTTCGACATCAGCGGAATCAAGCCCACGAACGTGGTCACCGAGGTCAACAGGATGGGCCGAAATCGAACCACGCCCGCGCTGAGCAGGGCCTCTTCCAACGACATCCCTTCACGACGGCGTCGATTGATGTAATCCACCAGCACCAGACTGGCGTTGACGACCACACCCGACAGGGCAATGATGCCCAGGGCTGAAAAGAACATCAGCTGATAGCCCATGATCCAGTGGCCGACGATGGCGCCTACGGCACCGAAAGGAATCACGCTCATGATGATCAGCGGTTGCAGGTACGAACACAGCGGAATGGCCAGCAGGGTGTAGATCACGATCAGAGAGAGCAGGGCAGCCTGCCCTAAAGCCGTGAATGCTTTCGTGCGCTCTTCCTGTTCTCCGGACATACCGATCGACAGGGTCGGATATTTGATACGCAGCTTCGGCAACACATCCGCGGTAATCCCAGCGCCGATTTCCTCTGGGCTGACCCGTGATCGGTCGACCTCGGCGGTGACGTTGATGACACGGCGTCCGTCGACGCGGCGAATTGTCGAGTAGCCACGGCCGAGCTCAAAGCGCGCTACGCTGTAAAACGGCACCTCCGTGCCTTGAGGCGTGCGAATGTACATGTCTTCCAGGTTGCCAATGGAGGAGCGTTCGCTCTCGGGGAAGCGGACCATCACCCGCACATCATCCGGGCCGCGTTGAATTCGTTGCGCTTCGTTGCCGTAGAACGCGCTGCGAACCTGCCGGGCAAGATCGGCCAGGGTCAAACCCAGGGTTCGAGCCTCGGGCAGCAATGATAGTTTGATCTCCTGCTTGCCGGCGCGGAACGAATCGGTGACGTCATAAACACCCGTGTAGCGGCCGAGTTCGGCTCGAAGATCGGTGGCCGCGGCACGAATGACGTCGACGTTTCTGGCGGACAGTTCGTAGTTGATCGCTTCGCCGGCCGAAAACGAATCGGCGCCGAACGATAGTTTCACGGCATCTGGAATATCACCGACCAGCTCGCGCCAGCGTTTGGCAACCTGTTTAGCGCTCATGTTGTCGCGCTCGGCCAGCGGCGCAAGCTCGATGACAACTTCTGCGAAATGAGATCGACCGGGTCCGCCGGCTCGAGAAGGGCCAGCGCCTCGATCTGCAGACATACCGATGGTGGAAAACTGATTTGCGACCACGCCGTCGTGACCAACCTGGGCATTGAGTTCCATTTTCAGTTTGGCGCCCGCGATCTCGAGGAGGTTGGCGGCTTTGACCGTCTGTTCGACGGATATGCCC
>JAYGEV010000262.1:0-3968 GCA_046582225.1 Pseudomonadales bacterium | reverse complement strand
GTGAATTCGCCGTTTCGGTTGACGAACTCTTTGGTTCCATCCAACGGGTCAACGAGCCAGTAGCGCGTCCAGGTCTGACGCTCGGCAAATTCTGGCGGCGTCGACTCTTCAGACAACAATGGTATCTCGGGCGTGAGTTGCGCCAGTCGCTCCGCGATCACGCGATGTGCCGCCAGGTCGGCCTGAGTCAATGGCGACTCGTCAGACTTGGTTTCTACCTCAAAGTCGGTCTGATAGACCTCGAGGATAGCCTCTCCGGCCTCGCGCGTGAGCGCGATCAACTCATCGGTCAGCTTTGCATCCATGGAATTCGATTCTCCTTTCGTCGATGAGTCATAGCGGCCTCGGCGCTACCTTCTCAACCGCGCAGTATCGGAATCGCCAGGCTGAGGGCAGCTATGGCCCTGGCTTCGCGGAAATCCTCGCCCGCCAACAACTCATCGAGCTTCGACAACGGCCAGGTCACCAGCTCAGGCGGTTCTGGTTCATCCCCCTGCAGCCGTTCCGGATACAGATCAGTCGCCAGAACCACGTTGATGGTAAATCCCATGTGGCCGGGCGCAACGGTAACGTTCTTTATGAACCGCAGGTTTCTGGCGCCCATGCCGATCTCTTCCTTCAGCTCTCGATTCGCCGCGTCTTCGATGGACTCGTCGATATCAGCGGCACCTTTTACCAGCCTCAGCTGCATCTCATGGAAGCCGGCGCAATACTCACGGATGAGCATCAACTCATCGGCTTCGTTTACCGCCACGACAATCACCGCGGCTCTTCCGCCACCGCGTAAGCGTTCGTAGGTACGCTCCTCACCCGAAGCGAAACGTAGGTCCATTTCCTCAACGCGGAAAAACCGGGTTGCCGCAACCGTGCGAACCGCTTTCAATTCCGGAACAGCCACGCACATCCCCTCTGGTCGACCAACGAACACGTTATCATACGGTCACACTCACCGGCTCATCAGCAAGCCAACGGGTTGACAGGTCGAATGGTAGTTTGGGATCGCATCGATACGGTTCTTCTGGATATGGACGGCACGCTCCTTGATCTGCACTACGACAACACGCTGTGGAACCATCTGGTGCCAGCTCGTTACAGCAAGGCAGCCGACCTGCCTCTGGAAACGGCCCGAAACGTGCTGTTTGAGCACATGCGCCAAATCCGCGGTCAGATAACTTTTTACTGCCTTGATCACTGGGCGGAGTTCACCGGTCTGGACATCGTGAGCCTGCACCACGAGCTCACCGAACTGATCAGCTATCGGCCACACGCCGAAGAGTTTCTGCACCGGCTGCAGGCGCACGGCAAACGGGTCGTGCTGGTAACCAACGCGCACCGTGGCAGTCTACAGGTCAAAAACGCGCATTCCGACATCACCAGCAAGTTGAACGCCAACGTGTCCTCGCACGACTACGGGATACCCAAGGAGGCCTCCCCTTTCTGGGCAAGGCTCATCGACGAGCAGCGCTACGATCCCGAAAAAACCCTGCTGATCGATGACAACGACAGCGTTCTCAACTCTGCCCGAGACTTCGGAATTCGCCACCTGCTCACGGTGACCCAGCCAGACTCCAGCCGCCCGCCTCGCGAGGCCTTAAATTTCCCGACATTCAACGACTTTCGCGAAATTGCGCCAGATGGGTGAAAGCGAAAAAGTGCGCCTGGATCGCTGGCTGTGGGCGGCACGATTTTATAAAACGCGAGCCCAGGCAAAGGCCGCCATCGAAGGTGGCAAAGTTCAGTTTCATCCAACCCGAAACGAAGGCGCCAGCAGCAGTCAGGTGCGGCCAAAGGTCAGCAAGGAGATTGGCATCGGCGACATGCTGAGCATCAGGCGCAACCAACCGCAAATTATTCCACAAACGGTGGTGATTACCGGTCTTTCAGAAAAGCGTGGCAATGCAACCGCCGCCACCACCCTCTACCGGGAAACCGACCACAGCATTGAGACGCGTGAGTCAGAGCGATCCAGGCAGGCGATGCAGCGGGTCGGGTTAACGGTGCCAGAGCGCAAGCCGTCCAAGCGGGACCGCCGCGCGTTGCAGAAGCTCAAACAGGACTCGTCCCCTCAATGAGCACCGACCTGCTGCATCGATTCAGCTTTAGAAATGCGCCGATCAGAGGTCAGTGGGTGAGGTTGGATGACGTTCTTGGGGAGGTTTGCGCGCAACAGCCATACCCGGCCGTCGTGCGCCAGTTGCTTGGACAGATGCTGGCGGCCGTCGCGATGTTCGCAGACGGCATCAAGTTCAACGGCGCGGTCAACCTGCACTGCCAGGGAGACGGTCCGTTGACGATGCTGATGGCCGAATGCAGATCGCAACACCTGTTGCGCGCGATCGCGCGCTGGGACCCGCAACTGGCGCCGGTCGAATCTGTACCGATGAACGAACTGCTCGGCAACGGCCAGCTGGCAATCTCGCTGCTGTCCGACCCAGCCGATGCTGGTCGAAGCGTTTCTTACCAGGGCCTGATCAGCCTCGAGCAGCGTAATCTGGCCGACAATCTGGAGGTGTACTTCGCCACCAGCGAACAACTGCCCAGCCGCCTGTTGTTTGCTTCTCGCTCCACCTCAGTGACCGGACTGCTGCTCCAGCGGATGCCTGCGCCGGACGATGCCTCCGAGATTGAACTGGACCACCACGAGGCACTATGGGAGGAGGTCGGGGTACTTGCGGGCACAGTGTCCAACGAAGAACTGTGCGCTCTGGCGGTTGAGGATCTGCTCAATCGGCTGTTCAAGACACACACCCTCAACCTTCACCCACCACGGAACCTGCGATTTGAATGTACATGCAATCGGGAAAAAACCGTTGCCGCAATTGCGACCATGGCGCGCTCGGAAGTGCTGGGACTGCTGGACAGCCAAGGCGAGATTACCGTCACCTGCGAGGTCTGCGGGCACCTGTATCGCTACGACAAATTCGACATCCACCTGCTGCTGGACCCCGGAAAACCGCGAATTCATTGACACCCTTGGGCGGTTACAATCCTTTGCATTCGCGATATGCCAAGATCTCAGGCTCTGGCATAATCGCCAGACTGGGGCAGGGCACTACAACTGATGGCCGTCAATCTCGATAATACGAACAGCAACACGACCTACCACAACCTTCCCGCGGCCGCCCTCGCCGAGCTTGCCGTGGTCAGGGGTGAAGGCCAGCTCGCCAGCAACGGCGCCATCGTTGTTCGCACCGGCAAACGCACGGGACGTTCACCCAAGGACCGGTTTGTTGTCGATGAACCTTCCACCTCCGAGTCCATCGACTGGGGGGAGGTGAACCAACCGATCGCCCCAAAGGTATTCGACGCACTGTGGGATCGTGTGCAGGTGTATCTGGAAGACCGCGAGACGTTCATTTCGAACCTCCACGTCGCCGCTGATCCGGAGCACTATCTGGCCATCAAGGTCACCACCGAGTACGCGTGGCACACCTTGTTTGGCACCGCGCTTTTCATTACCCCGGACCACTACAATCCACACAACAAAGAAATCTGGCACGTCGTTAATGCCCCCGCGTTTGTCTGCGACCCTGATCGCGACGGTACGCCCGGCGACGGCACCGTGATGATCAACTTTGCCCAACGTCGGGTGCTGTTGGCCGGGATGCGCTATGCCGGGGAAATGAAAAAGTCGATGTTTTCGGTGTTGAACTTTCTGCTCCCAGAGAAAGATGTCCTGCCAATGCACTGCTCGGCCAACATGGACGCCGAGGGTGAGGTGACACTGTTTTTCGGTCTGTCAGGCACCGGCAAAACCACGCTATCAGCTGACCCCGATCGGTTCCTCATCGGCGACGATGAGCACGGTTGGGGCAAAGGTACCGTGTTCAATTTCGAAGGCGGATGCTATGCAAAATGCATCGATCTGACGCACGAGAACGAACCGGTGATTTTCGACGCGATTCGTTTTGGCGCCATCGTCGAGAACGTAATCATCGACGCTGAAACCCGCGTACCCGACTACACGG
>JAYGEV010000217.1:0-7003 GCA_046582225.1 Pseudomonadales bacterium | reverse complement strand
AGCACGTCGAAGAGAATTCCGCTCAATCCCTGGGCATGGCTGGCGCGCACCTTCTGTTCCAGTCCCCAACGTGGAATGACAAGAGTTATCCCATCGCCACCGAGACGGACGGAGGCTTCGACCGCCAGAGGAATAGGGACTGCCAACGCAGGTCGACCGTAAACCACGGCATGTTCTCCTAACAGGATCACTTTGCCGCAGGCGGAGCTGCGCTCTACTGTGGTGGGTGTGGTCGCCTTGCGGGCTAGATTTCGCACGATCTCCTGCGCTTTCCAGACTTTGATTTCGCCAGACTCGATCAGCGCATCCACGACGGTGTCGAACAGCTCTTCGGACACGTTTGCGCTGCTCGCGACACTGCGGGCGTGGAGTGTCATGTGATTCTGCTGGATGCCGTCTGTAGACAGCGCCCGTAACGCGGCGAAGTTCTGGGCGAGACCGACGGTCGCAATGATTCCTGCAAGTTCGGTTGCATTAGGTGAACCCAGCAGCCGGTGGTTGATGCGTACGCTGGGATTCGTTTCCAGTGAGCCGCCCACGGTCCCCACCTTCATCGGTATCTTCAGCTCGCCAATCAGGTCGCCGGATTCGCTCTTTCTCCACCGGGTCAATGCCCGGTAGCGACCATCACGAGCAGCGTAGGCATGGGCGGCCGCCTCGATGGCGCGCCAGTCGTTGCCGGTCGCGATTGCGACGGCATCCACACCATTCATGATGCCTTTGTTGTGGGTTGCTGCCCGGTAGGGGTCTACGGTTGCAAGGTCGTTTGCGAGAATGATCCCGTCGCGCACCGCTTCACCACTGAAACCCTTACCTTCAAGGTTCTTCGCCGGTATGCGTACCGATGCCGTCGCGATTGCCCGGTCAGTGAGGTTGGAAAGAATGCGCAGAAATACCTTGCCGCCAGTGATCGTTTCGACCAGCGAAGCGATGCCTTCACACATCGTGTTCACCACGTTCGCACCCATCGCGTCGCGGGTGTCGACCAGCAGATGCACAACCACCATTTCCCGGCCATCCTCGGGTGCGTGATGGCAGAACACTTCGACCTCTCGGGCTCCACCGCCCCTGGCTACCATCTTTGGGTGCAGGCTGTTCGCTAAGGCTAGAATCTCGTCGCTGTTTGCGAGCAGATCTGCCATGGCTTTGTCGGTATCGGCGATGTTCACCGCCTGCACCTGGCCGATAAGAATGGGCTCGGTGGTCTCGGTTTGATATCCGCCACTCAATCGCGCCATACGGGCGGCCCCGGACAGGCCAGCAACAATCGAGGGTTCCTCGACCACGAGAGGCACCACGTAGTCGCGACCGTTGATCAGGAAATTCAACGCTACGCCCATCGGCAGGCCGAAGACGCCCGTCACGTTCTCGATCATCTTGTCGGCTACTGACAGCCGTAGCGTGTGCTCCTCGGACGAAAGCGCCCGTACATCTTCGTCACTCAGAAGACCCCGTGCATGCAGCACCGCGATGCGTTCCGCGACGCTCATTCGGAAAAAATTCGGAATCCGTGATCCGCGTTCAGCGGGCGACTTGGACGCCATTTGATGCCTTCTCCAATGCTATCGAATCAAAACCGAGATCAACGGCGGCGGCGACGAATGCATCGAGCCGCGCGGCGTCATCACTGATGGCCACGCCAATGTCGCCACCGCCAGCGCCGCAAGGTTTGTAGACTACTTCGGCATCGATGGCAAGGTGGTCGAGCTGCGCGTGGGGGTCGCTGTAAATGCCAAGTTCTGCCGCCGCGTCCAGCTCCTTGAGTTCATTGCAGTAGCGGCCCAGGGTTGCAAGGTCGGCGTGCTCGAACAGGGCCTCTGAGGTGTTTGCCAGCGTCGTCAACGGCGCGATTGCGCCAAGCTCGATCCACGCGTTGAAGCGCTGAATGTGATGGATGGTTTTTGCGGCATGTCCCGTCCAGATGAAACGGAGCTGCAGGTGTGGGGCGAGATCGAACGGCGTTGCGTGCTGCGCTTGAAAACGCAGCGACCCGCCGTGGTACGCGGCCGCCACGTCGATACCGCTGCCGAGCTTGTCCTGAAAGCGATTGTGAATATTCAGCGCCTGTTTGAAATCGCATCGCACACCCAGGAGTTCGCAACTCGCCGCATACACGGCTACACAGACGGCCGCGCTCGAACCGATACCGAGTTTTTTGCCATCCTGATAAAACTCCTGTGAGTCGGTAACGATCCGTGCGCCGGCTGGCAACGCCGATCGATCAGAATTTCGTAGAAGCTCGCGGATGACATGCCAGAACATCAGTGAGCCGGCGTGTTCAGGCGGGGTATCTGCGGATAGACGACTCACTTCGAGATCGATCTCGGGTGCTGAAAAACCCTGGCTGGTGAAACGCCAGACCCTGGCATCGCTCGCTCGTGGGGTCGTCGGCTCGATCCTGCAGACCGCGCGGCGATCGACGGCCATCACCATCGCAGGAGCGCCAGCAAGAACGGCGTACTCGCCCCACAAGATGACCTTGCCCGGAGCGCTGGCCGAAATCACGATTCTACGATCCAGGCGCCCTCACCAAGACCGGTTGCCAGGACCTGCTCCACGCCGGAAATGCCCTGAAGGGTGCGCTGGACCTGATCTTCGGCTTGTGGAAGGCACACCGCCTTGACCTGGGGTCCGGCATCCACTGTGAAGAACACTGGCAATCCCTGTTGGCGCAACTCACGGATGGCGTGCAGACAGGCGATGGTGGCAGGATTCCAGTACAGCAGGCCCGGATTGGTGCTCAACATCAGCCCGTGCATTTTCAGGCAGCTGAATTCGGCAAGCGACGCCAGCGCGTCGAAATCCCGGGACTGCACGAATGTCAGCGCGTTCTTGAAATCCGTGGTGGTGCTTGTCAACCAGGAGGCGTAGTAAGGCGACGTATCTTCCGAGAGCTTCATCCCAGCAGATGAGCTTACGGTCTTCTTTTGCGATGTGGTGATCGCGATTACCGTCCGCAGCGGCCAGGCGTCGGCCTCTATCACCTGCTCGGCGACCCACCGCGGACCCTGCAGAGCGACAATCCCTCCAAACACGGAACGCGCAGCCGATCCGGAGGCTCGACGCGCGCGATCGGATTGTGTCTGGTGGTCCAGGCCAAGTTCACAGTGCGCGTTGATTGCCGCGACTAATGCGGCAAATCCAGAGGCGGACGAAGCCAGCCCGGCAGCGGTGGGGAAGTTGTTGCTGGTGTGGACTTCGAGATGTGGAATCTGGAAGTCCGCTCTAAATTCCTCCAGGCAGGCCAGCACCGTAGGGTCGGACGCCTCCACGTCATCGAAGAATATTCGGTCGGCCTGTTCGCAGTTGCGCACCTCGGTGGTGGTCACCAGGGTGTCCAGCGTGATCGACAGCGAAGGGGTGGCGGGGTAGTTGCCCGGGCGTGAAGTCTTGCCCCAGTACTTGATGAGCGCGATGTTCGGGTGCGCGCAAGCGGTCGTGGACATCGCGTTGTTCGGCTACAGGTAGTCCGGTGGCGGGGTGAACTGAAAGCCCATCGCCTCCAGTTGTTGCGCCACCTCGATGGTAATCAGGTCTCCGTACTCCGGACCGACGATCTGCAGGCCGATGGGCAGGCCCTGGGGGTTCAAGCCGGTGGGTATTACGGTGGCGGGCAGATAGCTCACGCCGGATAGTCCTGCCCAGAAAACCTGGTCGAAATAGGGGATTTCGTCGTTGTCCACCATGATCGTGCGCATGGAGAAGTCCCGGTGGTCATGAGGAAATGCCGGGGTGGGCATCGTTGGGGTGATGAGCACGTCGTAATCCTGAAAAAACAGGTGCCACTTCCAGCGCAGGTGTTCGCGCAACTCGTTGCTCTGCTTCCATTCTTTGAAGGTTGATACCTGGGCCTTCAAGGTTCTGGTGGAAGCACGATCATCATCTGGATCCAGCGTGCTCAGGTAGCGCTTAAGATCCTCATATTCGTCGTCCGGCATGCGCGATGCCATCGTGGACTGAAGCAGGTGTTGAAAGGTTTCGTGGCTGTGTTTGGAGCTGAAGTCCGGTCTTGCTTCTTCGTCGACGGTGGCGCCGGCATCCGCGCACGCCAGGGCGAGGACATCCACCCGCGCCTTGGTTTCAGCCGACACCGGGCACGCGTCGTCTTCTTTCCACACCGCGACCTTGAGATCTTTCAGGCCGCGTCCGTTCAGGGTGGGTAGATTCAGCGTGTACCCGCGAGCCATGATTTCATCGGGCCCGGCCATGACCTTCACGGCCGTCGCCAGATCTTCGGCCGAGCGCGCCAATGGCCCGATGACCGAGATGTCGCGGGAGGATCGAATGTCGCCGGGCGGAGAATGTCCGCGCATCCACAGCAGGTTCCAGGTGGGCTTGTGGCCAAATACACCACAGAAATGCGCCGGATTTCGGATGGAGCCACCGATGTCCGACCCGGTCTCCAGGCCGGTCAGACCCGCGGCCAGCGCCGCCGCCGAGCCACCGGAGGACCCGCCCGCAATTCGTTCATGGTCATAGGGATTGTTGGTGGTGCCGTATATCTCGTTGTAGCTCTGGAAATCCGCAAGTCCCAGCGGCACGTTAGTCTTTCCGAAGATCACCGCACCGGCCGCTCTGAGCTTCTTAATCGACTCGGCATCTTCGCCCACAATGTTGTCTTTCCAGTCGGGATTGCCCTGGGTGCTTGGCGTGCCTTCGACGTTGTAGGACTCCTTGACGGTCATGGGTACGCCGTGGAACGGTCCGAGATCCTGGCCTGACGCCACCGCCGCATCGGCGGCGATCGCCTGCTGCCGGGCTTCGTCACGCATCTGCACGATGATGGCGTTCAGATCGCCGTTGTATTTATCAACGCGGTCGAAATAGTGCGAGAGCAATTCTTCGCTGGAGATTTCGCGATCACGAATCTTCCGGGCGAGTTCCGTTGCCGATAGAAATGCAATATCGCTCATGCTTTTCCCTTGAACTTTGCAGCCCAAATGACTCTGAGCGTTGCGAATGATTTAATCAAGAGTTCAACAGGAGGACACCAATGAACGTCAATCGACAATGGGTGCTGGCCAAGCGCCCGCACGGAATGGTCACCAGGGACAATTTCGAGTATCGCGAGGTGCCGATACCGGAACCGGGCGACGGCGAAGTGCTCATTCGCAACTTATATCTCTCGTTTGATCCCACCCAGCGGGGTTGGATGGAAGACGTCGAGAGCTATCTGCCGCCGGTTCAACTTGGCGAGGTGATGCGCGCCGGTTCTGTCGGGCAGGTGGTGGAAACCAGATCCCCGGATTTCGAAAAAGGCGATCTGGTGCAGACCACGGGCGGTTGGCAGGACTTTCTGGTCTCTTCCCCGGGAATGGGCGCGCTGGGTCTGAACAAGCTGACCGAGAACGTCTCACCGGTGATGGCGCTCGGCGCGCTCGGGGTTACCGGGATTACCGCGTATTGGGGCCTTCTGGATCTGGGCCAGCCCAAGCAGGGCGAGACGGTGCTGGTTTCCGGTGCTGCAGGCGCCACTGGCTCGGTCGCAGGACAGATCGCCCGCATCAAGGGCTGTCGCGTGGTCGGAATTGCCGGTGGGCGGGAAAAGTGTCGCTGGCCCAAAGAAGTTGCCCGTTTCGATGAGGTGATCGACTACAAAAACGAGAACGTGGATCAGCGAATCGGCGAGTTGTGCCCGAACAAGGTCGACGTATTTTTCGACAACGTCGGTGGCGGCATCCTGGAGGCGGTACTGAACCATATCAACATGCGTGCTCGGGTGGTTCTGTGTGGCGGTATCTCCGCCTACAATGCGACTGAACCCCAACCGGGTCCGGTTAATCTGATGAACCTGGTCATCATGCGAGCGCGCATGGAAGGTTTTATCGTCATTGACTACATGGATCGCATGCACATTGCCATTCCTGAACTGATGGGCTGGCTGCAAAGCGGAGAGATCGTCCATCAGGAAGACATTCAGGAAGGGTTTGAGAACATACCCGATACGTTGAATCGGCTGTTTACCGGAAAGAATATCGGCAAGCAGCTGTTGAAGATCGCCGATCCGGAATAATCAGCCCGCATGGATGCGGCTATGCGTATCCCGGCGGCGCAACGAATCCGCCAATCTCCCGGGCGAGCAGTCGGGTAAAGTAAATGGTGACGTAATCGTTGAACTCGGCGCCCACGGCCTGCAGACCGATAGGCAGGCCTTCGCTCGACGCCCCAGTGGGGAATACCGTGCTCGGCAAATGTGCCACGGTGATGGTTCCGGACCAGAACAGCTGCTGAAAGTAGTCCTGCTCTTCGTTGTCCACGTTGATGACCCTGGACATGGGTTCGCCGTGGTCGTGAGGGAAGGCGGTGGTTGCCATCTGTGGGCAGATCAGAATGTCCCAGGAGTCGAAAAACTTCTTCCATGAACGTCGGATGTGATTGCGTTGGTTGTTGTGCCGCAGCCAGTTGCTGTGCTCCTGAACAGATTCCCGAATCCGGATCGCTTGCATGCTTTTGTCATCTGCCGAAAGACTGGCAATCGCGTCTCGGTTTGCCTGTTTTTTGTCGTTGGAGAGACCGGCTGACATCACGGCCCACAAAAGACCAGAATAGGTCTCGAAGTTGGCTCCGTGATCTGTGTTGGGACGCGCGGTGTCGGAGACCGTGGCGCCGAGCCTGGCCAGGGTATCGCCAACCTGTTGGACTCGATCGGCGATCTCCCGTGCGACCGGTGCGTGTTCATCGCCCGGCCAGATGGCGACCCGGAAATCCTGCAGGCGGGTCTTGACGGGCCGCGGCAGGGTCAACTGCCAGCCAGCGGCGATGGCAGGGTCCGCGCCGGCCACGATGTCCATGCTCAACGACAGGTCTTCGGCGCTCCGCGCCATGGGTCCGACCACCGCGATGTCCGCCGCGGAAATGTCACCCGGTAAAGCGTGACCCAGATCCGAAACCACTCCCCAGGTGGGTTTGTGGCCGTAAATACCGCAGAAGTGAGCAGGATTGCGAATCGATCCACCGATATCGGATCCAGCCTCAAGTGCGGTTAAACCGGCCGCCAGGGCCG
>JAYGEV010000204.1:0-3544 GCA_046582225.1 Pseudomonadales bacterium | reverse complement strand
GTCGGCGGCCAGCGTTCGGTACTCCACCGGCCAGCGCATCTCCGGAAACCTGTCCTGAATCAACGTGCGGATGTCTGCCATGCACGCCGGGCCACTCTCAGCGGGAACGCTGTACTCCATCTCGGTGTGTAGGTGGGGTCGATGGTTGGACAGCACTTCGTAGCTCCAGGCGCACCTGGAGCCTTCTTCGGCCAGGGGGTAGCGCGGGTCATCGGTAGTTTCGTCGGTGGACTTCGCAGTCGCAGTATCGCTGTGGGGGTACCAGAAAAACTCGAAGTGCCGGCTCTGTGTGACTAGAGTTGTCAGATCCGGAAACAGGTCTTCGAACGCGATGGACCAGCCGCGTTCCCGCAACCGATAGGCTCTTCGAAGTTGCAGTTCGAGCCGGGTGACCAGACCCGCCGAACCGAGATTCAATCGGGCAACCTGCCACAGATCCGCGTTGTTGGTTGCATCGCAGTCGATGATCTCCCCGGAGGCCAGTACCAGCCGGGCGCCGGTCACCGATGCTGACAGATTCTTGAGCCCAGGTCCGGTTCCATGCGTGCCGGTGGCGATCGCGCCGCCGACAGATTGCCGGTCGATGTCGCCCTGATTGATCAGGCCGAGTCCGGCGCCATGGAGTGGTCGACCCAGGGCATAGATACGCGTTCCAGCCCACACCCAGGCTCGCTGCGTTTCCGCGTTGGCATCGATCACTCCGGCCAGGCCCGAGGCATCGGCGATGATCCCGTCGGTCGGGACCAGCGGCGAGTGGCTGTGTCCGGCACCGGCAACGCGAATGGTGCTCCCAGTGCGGTCGGCCTCGCGAACCAGTGCTGCCGCGTCGTCCTCGCTGCGGATGAATTGCACCGCGTTGGGCTTACCGCGCCATCGTCCCGACCAGTTTGTCCACGAAACCATTCATTCCCCTCGCGATTCGGCGCGGCATAGCGCTCCAATTCAACCTGAACCACCGCACGTTTCGCAACGGGACCGGTCCGATTGACTGTACCGTCTGGACGGTTTAGTTTTTTCGGTATACAGTTCAGGGATGACAGCCAGATTGTCCCCCAGAAACCGGATTCTAGGCGCCGCAGCGACGGTGGTGGAGCGCTCCGGTGCTGCTCATCTCACGATCGAAGCCGTTGCAGTGCAGGCCAAGCTGTCCAAAGGCGGCGTTCTCTACCACTTTCCCAACAAGCGCTCCATGCTCGAGGGCATGGTGCAGCACCTGCTGGGGCGGGTTGTGGAGCGTGCGACCCGGCACCGTGCTGAATTGGCAGATGGCCCCAACGCGACGGTTCGCTCGTTGATCCTTGCCGAGCAGGAACAGGATGAGGACGATCGGGCAATGTCCCTGGCGATCCTCGCGGCGGCGGCGGAGGATCCGGACCTGTTGGATCCGGCTCGCGAGTTGATCAGCGGCTGGTTCGAAACAATCGTCCAGGAGTCCGGCGGGGATGCCGCAGGCGATCAGATCGGCGTTCTGCTGTTGCTGGCGATGGAAGGGCTGCGCTTCCTGGGGATGCTCAATCTGCTGCCTATGGGATCCGCGGAACGCGCCCGGTTGAATCGTTGGATGTTGGATATTGCGGAGGCGGGGCGACCGTGAAGATTGTGGTGCCACTGCTGGCCGTATTGCTGTGCGCCTGTGAGCCGGTGGCCGAGTTGGTGGTCAAAGATCAATCCGTGCGTCCTGCCCGAATTTTTCGAGTGGTTCAGGAGGGCGCAACGATCAAACACGAATTTGTTGCGCGCATAGAGGCGGCGCGAACCGTGGATGTCTCCTTCGAGGTGTCCGGTCCACTTGCCGGGCTTTCGGTTCTCGAAGGTCAGTCGGTGCGCGCCGGAGCGTTGATTGCCGAGCTGGACCCCACCGATTTTCTGCTGGCGGTGCGCGAAGCCGAAGTGCAGTTGAAGCTCGCCCGCCAGGACCTGAAACGAAAACGAAAGCTGCTGACGGACCGAGGCATATCGCGATCGGACGTGGACAGCGCGCAGGCATCGTTCGACTTACGCAGCGTGCACCTCGCCCAGGCGCGCGAAGCCCTGGCCGACACCAGGATTCGCGCGCCATTCGATGCGTATGTAAGCCAGCGATTTACCGACGGACATGTGAACGTGCGTGCGGGTGACAGAATCATACGATTGAGCGATCTGAATGAGCTGTTCGTAGTCGCCAGCGTCCCCGAAAGCCTGCTCGCCACCGCTACCGATCGCGTGCTCGGAATTCACGCTCGATTCGGATTTCTGCCGGAACAGCGCTTCGAACTCGAGTTCCGCGAGAATCGTGGGGAAGCCGATGCCGTTGCCCAGACCTATGAAATGACCTTCGCGATGCCTCGCCCGGAATCTGTGAACATCCTGCCTGGGATGACGGCTACTCTGGAGCTGGAACTCGGTGCTGAACCAGGCTCTGGCCAGCGTATCAACATCCCGACATCGGCGTTGATCGCGGGTGCTGACAAGGGTTTCATCGTGTGGATTTACGATCCCCAGAGCCATCTGGTGGAGCAGCGCTCTGTGAAGGTCGGGCCTGCAGCAGGCCGCGGCGTTTCCGTTGTGTCCGGGCTGCGCGGCGGCGAACTCGTCGTTGCATCGGGCGCAAGCCAGCTCCAGCGCGGGATGAAAATTCAGGTGCTCGGAGAGCCCGTGACGGATCTGTAGGGAGGCCTCGTGCGAAACATTGCTCAGTTGGCCATCCAGCGCCCGCTGTACACGTGGTTGATCATCCTTGCCTGCCTGTTCGGGGGTCTGTACGGAATCGATACGGTCGGTCGCCTCGAAGACCCGGTTTTCCCGATCAAGAATGCCTACATCATTACCGCGTATCCGGGCGCATCCGCGGTTGAAGTGGAGCAGGAGATCACCGACGTCATCGAAGAGGCGTTGCAGGAGTTGCCGTATATAGACTTCATGACTTCAAAGTCCGTGCCCGGGCACTCCGAGGTCCAGGTCGAGCTGCTGGAACATTTCGCTAATGCGGACATTCCACAGATCTGGGATGAGTTGCGACGACGTGTGCTCGAGGCAGCTGGCCGCTTGCCCCCCGGCGCCGGTGTTCCACTGGTTGAAGACGACTTTGGTGATGTTTACGGCATGCTGTATGCGGTAACGACCCCCGATTACTCCCCCGCGGACGTTCACGACATTTCGCGCCGCATCGTCACCGGGATCAAGCAGGTCGCTGGTGTCGCCAAGGTTCATACCGCCGGCGAACCCTATGAGGCCATCTTCGTGGAGATCGACCACCAGCGACTCGCCAGACTCGGGCTGCCGCTGGAGGCGGTGTTTGCCGGTATTTCCCGGGAGAATCAGATCGTTGAGGCCGGTTCGGTGGCGTACGGCGAGCGGCGAATTCGCATCGCGCCGGAACTGGCCTTCGACAGCGTGCACGCTGTGGGTGATATGCGCATCGGCCGGCCGGGGTCGACGCAGATCATCAGGCTTGCGGATATCGCGACGATCTCCCGCAGCGCGGTCGAAGTGCCGCCACATATCATCCGTCACAACGGTGAACGGGTCTTCACCGTGGGCGTTTCTGTCATCGATGGGTTGAATG
>JAYGEV010000062.1:0-3037 GCA_046582225.1 Pseudomonadales bacterium | reverse complement strand
GTCAGATCAACATCCGCGACCTGAACACCGAAACCGAACACGCAGCCCACACCGGCACATTGATTTTCAACCTGGTGATGACCGTGGAGGTGCCGGCTGGGGTGAGGATCAACGAACTTCGAAGTGAGTTCGCCGCGTTCTGCGGCGAACAGGACCTCGACGGCAGCCTGGAACCCGGCTGAGCAAATCCGAGGCCCCCTGGCCTGCTATCCCGTCGTTAGCGGCTTCAATATCAGCTCCACCCGCCGATTCGCGCGACGGCCTTGAGCAGTGCCGTTTTCGTCCACCGGATAGTGTGGGCCAAATCCCTGGGTGAATATCCGGTCCCGATCGATGCCTCGGCCCGCCAGGTATTCAGCGACACTGCCGGCACGTCGATCGGAAAGATCCATGTTGTATTGAACGCTACCAGTACTGTCGGTGTGACCGTTGACGTCCACGAGGGTCTTGTCGTACTCGTCGAGCACCAGGCCAACCGAGTTCAGCACCGGATAGAAGCTCGATTGCACCGCCGCCTGGTTTACGTCGAAGGTCACGTTGCCTGGCAGGTTCAGCACAACGTCATCACCGAGACGAACCACGCTCACGCCGGTGCCGGCAAGTTGTTCGCGAAGCTTGTTCTCCTGGGCATCCATGTAGGCGCCCACCGCCGTACCCGCCAGCGCACCGACGCCAGCGCACCGACGCCGGCGCCGATGAGAGCCCGTTTGCGGCGTTCGTCCGCATCGTCACCGGACAGAACACCGATCACCGCTCCAATTGCGGCGCCGATTCCGGCCCCTTTGGCCTTGTTGGAGGCTTCACACGTTCACCGGTGTATGGGTTGGTGGTACACGCGCTTAAGACCATCACCAGCAGGAAGGTCAGACCGTACTCAAAGAATCTCATAGCGTTCATGCTCCCGGAAAAGGCTGACCCACATTAGGCCACGCCCACGCTGTGCGGAACATGAAGAGGTCTCAGTTTCGACAAACGCTGAACGAATGTTCAGGGGGCTTTCGGAACCCGTGGCCGCTCAGTTCTTCTTTAGGAATCCCCATACGACGAAAAGCGGCCAGCACAGCGTTGTCGCTCATCGGCCGATGTACGCTACGAGCACTTGGGAACACGTACTTGGAACGATGACTTGTTAACGGCTGGACTTCCTCGATGATCTCAATCGACTGAGTGGCCAATGGAACGATATGGTCGTTGCCGGTTTTCATCTTCTCGCGAGGGATCAGCCAGGTCCCTTCTTCAAGATTGAGTTCGGCCCACTCCATATGCCGAAACTCGCCGGGCCTAACAAACACCAGGGGGGGCTAACCTAACGGCTGCACGTACGACGGCAGTACCCTGGTATCCATCTAGAATTCGAAGTGTGACAGCCAGTTCCTCAGGATCGGTAACTGCGGCAAGGTGGGTCTTGATCGGTCTGGCAAGCGCACCTTGCAAATCCCTAGATGGATCGCGTTCGGCCCGCCCAGTAGCAATCGCATACCGGAACACCTGACCAGCGATTTGTTTCGCTCGGTGGGCGCTATCGACCACCCCCCGGGCTTCAATCTTGCGAAGAGCCGCTAGAAGTTCAGGAGCAGTGATTTCAACAATTGGACGCGCTCTGAGTGCAGCCAGATCCTTCTCGGTGATCCTTTTTACACGTTTGGTATGGGACTGAGACCAATGAGGGCATTCCTTCTGGAACCATTCCCAAGAAATCGATCCGAAACTGTCGTCCACCAAGGTTTTCTGACGCAGCCTTTCAACTCGTTTTGCCTGTCCGGGATCTACGCCGTCGGCTAGTAGGTCTCTGGCGGTCGTGCGCTTGTCTCGGGCCTGTTTGAGCGTGGTGTCAGGGTATACGCCAAAGGCTAGGCGCTTCTCTTTTCCCGCGTAGCGGTACTTCAACCGCCAGTACTTGGACCCGTTGGGCCGCACCTCAAGATAGAGTCCTTTTTCATCGCTGAGCCGATACGGCTTCGCACTGGGTTGTGCTTTCTTCGCCGCGGTATCCGTTAGCAATTATGCCCCCAGGCATATCAATTGTGCCCCCAAAAAGCACTGGATGTGTATGGACATCTATGGAGCGGCTCGGTAGGCTTGCTCTACTGAAAGCCCCATATAATATGGGGTTTCTGGAAACGGGCGGATGCCTGTGGAGGCGATATCGGTGGGCCCACCAGGACTCGAACCTGGGACCAATGGATTATGAGTCCATTGCTCTAACCAACTGAGCTATAGGCCCACGAGGACGGAGTCTAACATTCGGCTTAACGATTTTCTCGTGCCACAAAAAAGGCCTTCTTGGGAAGGCCTTTTCGGCGCTGGAAACGCCTCCTACGGGGAGGTCGTTTTACCGGTTTCCGCCGCCCCCGGATTCCATCCACTCATCGAGGAAGCTTCGCAGGTGGTCCGAACGGCTCGGATGACGCAGCTTTCTGAGCGCCTTGGCTTCGATCTGACGAATACGCTCGCGAGTTACATCGAACTGCTTGCCCACCTCTTCGAGCGTGTGGTCGGTGTTCATGTCGATGCCGAATCGCATGCGCAGCACCTTGGCTTCGCGCGTGGTCAGGCCTCCGAGCACCTCGCGGGTGGCTTCTTTGAGACCCTCGCCGGTAGCCAGCTCAACCGGTGAGCCAATGGTGATGTCTTCGATGAAATCGCCGAGATGCGAATCCTCGTCATCGCCAATGGGCGTCTCCATGGAGATCGGTTCCTTGGCAATTTTCAACACCCGGCGAACCTTGTCCTCAGGCATGTCCATTCGGTCGCCCAACTCTTCCGGCGTCGGCTCGCGACCCATCTCCTGCAGCATCTGCCGGGATACCCGGTTGAGCTTGTTGATGGTCTCAATCATGTGCACCGGAATGCGGATGGTGCGTGCCTGGTCGGCAATCGAGCGGGTGATCGCCTGTCGAATCCACCAGGTCGCATAGGTTGAGAACTTGTAGCCGCGTCGATACTCGAACTTGTCGACCGCCTTCATCAAACCGATGTTGCCTTCCTGGATGAGATCCAGAAACTGCAGCCCGCGGTTGGTGTACTTCTTGGCGAT
>JAYGEV010000591.1:0-2916 GCA_046582225.1 Pseudomonadales bacterium | reverse complement strand
TTGCCAATGAAGAGGTGATCGCGGTCGATGGTGCTCAAACGCCGACGTGGCGTGAGGTCAGCATGGCGCTGGCGGCCCGGCTGGGCGAAACCGGCAGCATCGAATTCACCACTGCGCGACCCGGTCGTGCCGACAGTCGCGTCAGCGACATTTCAATTACTCGCTGGCATACCGGTGCAGATGAGCCTGATCTGTTTGGGTCGCTTGGAATCCATCCGGCGCTTCCTGCAATCATTGCTCTGGTTCTGCCCGACAGCCCTGCGGAGCGGGCCGGGTTACGGGCCTGGGATCGCGTGGAGAGCGTTGACGGCGAGACGGTAACGGGTTGGAACGACTGGGTGGAGGTGATCCAGCGTGCGCCGGGTCGCGCCCTCAACGTGCGCGTTGACCGTGGCGGAGTGATGCTCGATGTGTCGGTCGTCCCGGCGGTTCGTGTTGCTGAAGACGGCGGCGAGTCAGGTTATCTGGGCGTTGGCGCGCACGTCAACGAGGTCAGACACGGAGTATTTACGGCGATTCCAAGGAGCTTTGCGGAGACCGTGGACAAAACTTTCCTGACACTCAGCCTGCTCAAGAAGATGGTAACCGGTCAGGTGTCGGTGAAAAATCTCAGTGGGCCGATTACGATTGCCAAGGTGGCTGGAGATTCCGCGCGGTCTGGCTGGCGTTACTTCCTTAGCCTTCTTGCGCTGCTCAGCATTTCGCTGGGGGTGCTCAACCTTCTGCCGATTCCCATCTTAGACGGTGGCCACATCATGTTTTGCAGTGCTGAAGTGTTGACCGGCAGACCGGTCCCGGAGCGGATACAGGTGTTGGGAACCCAGATTGGTCTGTTCATGGTCGGAAGCCTCATGATCCTTGCGATCTACAACGACATCTCGAGGCTTTTTTAGCGACATGTGGCGATTCATGATCCGACGCTGTCTGGCGCTTTCGCTGGCGCTGCTAATGGGCGTTGCGCACGCCGAGGTGTTTACCATTTCGGACATTCGGCTGCAGGGCCTGCAACGTGTCTCTGCGGGTACTGTGTTCAACCTGCTACCGGTCAATGTGGGCGATCGTGTCGATGAAGTCGGAATTCGTCAGCTCATGCGGCTCATGTTCCGATCTGGCTTCTTTAATGACATCCGAATGGCCCGCGATGGCGATGTTCTTGTGATCACCGTTAAGGAACGTCCGTCCATCGACAGCATTGAAATCGACGGTAACAAAGCCATCAAAACCGATGCCTTGCTGGACGGACTCGGCCAGCAGGGCCTGCGAGAGGGAGAGATATTCAAGCAGGCAACCCTTGAGCGCGTGAGCCTGGAACTCGAGCGCCAGTACGTCTCCCAGGGGCGCTATGGCGCAGCCATCGAAACCATTGTTGAGGAACTGCCGAGAAACAGAGTTGCGGTCCGCATCGAGGTCGAGGAGGGGAAAACCTCGGGTATCCGCCACATCAATATCGTCGGCGCACGGATGTATGCCCAGGACGAGTTACTTGATCAGATGCAACTTCAGCACCCGAGTCTTACTTCGTTCTACAAAAACGACGACAAATACGCTCGCGAAAAACTCACTGCCGATCTGGAGACGTTGGAATCGTATTACCGCAACCGGGGTTATGTGCAGTTTCAGATCGACTCGACCCAGGTGAGCATCACGCCTGACCGGCAACAGGTATACATCACCGTGAACGTCCACGAAGGCGACAAATACGTCGTCGACAAGGTGAGCCTCATCGGTGAACTCAGCGATGTTCGTCCGGAAGATCTGGAGCGTCTGTTCGTCGTTGCCGAGGGACAGGTATTTTCTCAAGCGCGGGTTACCGCAACCGAAGAACGACTCGAACAGGCACTGGGCAACTCAGGGTATACGTTTGCCACGGCGACCGGTGTACCCAGGGTTGGTGATGACGGTACGGTTGAGGTCCTGTTCAACGTTGACTCAGGAAAGCGCGCCTATGTGCGCCGCATTGATTTTGCCGGCAACAAGGTTACCCAGGACAATGTGATGCGCAGGGAGATGCGCCAGATGGAGGGCGGCTGGGCGTCGTCGTCGCAGATCGAGCTTTCCAAGGTGCGCCTGGAGCGCCTGGGCTATTTCAAGGGCGTCAACTTCGACATGCCACCGGTCCCCGGAACCGACGACCAGGTCGACGTCGAATTCTCTGTTGAGGAGCAACCCTCAGGCAGCATTTCGGCAACCTTGGGCTACGCGCAGGGCCGCGGACTCATTCTCGGGGGCAACTATCAGGAAAATAATGTCCTGGGTACTGGCAACAGCCTTGGTTTTGGGGTGAGCTTTTCGAGTTACCAGCAATCTGCAAATTTCAACTACTTCAATCCTTATTACACCATCGACGGGATCAGTCGTGGTTACAATCTGTTTGCGCGAAGGCTTGATTTCGATGAGCGAAATATCGCGCGGTTCACCACCGATTCGTATGGCGGCGGGTTGAATTTCGGGTTTCCGATTGGCGAAACGCAACGGATCAACTTCGGTCTCGTGGTCGAATATACCGACATCACCGAAGGGCAGTTTCCGGCCCAGGAAATTTCCGAATTCATCGACAAGAACGGCAACACTGCGCTCAACTACAAATTGAACCTGTCCTGGTCGAACTCCACGCTGAATCGGGGCCTGTTCCCCACCAGAGGACGCTCACAGTCGATGGCATTTGAAATGAGCGTGCCGGGCAGTGACCTCGAGTTTTACAAACTCATGTACAACGGGCAGATATACATCCCGCTTTGGCGCAGTTGGACGCTGCGCGCGCGCACTGAGTTGGGTTATGGCGACGGCTACGCAAATAGCGGCGCACTGCCTTTCTATGAGCATTTCTTTTCCGGTGGATTTGGGTCGGTGCGTGGATTCCAGAACAGCACGCTCGGACCACGCACCACGCCTGCGGACAACGATCCGTTCTTCGAG
>JAYGEV010000578.1:0-3788 GCA_046582225.1 Pseudomonadales bacterium | reverse complement strand
TGACATGGTTGCTTCGGTGCCGGAGTTGACCATCCGCACCTTCTCCACGCTGGGCACCATGCTCACCACCAGTTCCGCGAGCTCGATTTCGAGTTCCGTTGGCGCGCCGAAGCCGAGCGCCCGGGCAGCTTGAGCCTGAACCGCTGCCACTACCTCAGGATTGCCGTGGCCGAGGATCATAGGTCCCCATGATCCGACATAATCGATGTAGCGATTGCCATCTACGTCGGTCAGGTAGGCGCCTTCGCCGGTTTCGAAGAATATCGGCGTACCGCCGACACCTTTGAACGCCCGAACCGGAGAGTTGACCCCGCCCGGTATCGATCGGGCCGCTCGCTCCATGAGTGCCGCAGATTTTTCTCTTTGCATGCTGTTGTCCCGATCCTGATGAATTGCGCCGCTAGAACGGTTTGACCACAACCATAATCACCACCAGGACCAGTATCAGAGCGGGCAGTTCGTTGAACCAACGGTAGAACCGTTCGCTGTGGGGGTTATTGTCGGCACTGAAGGCTTTGATCAGCCGGCTGCAATAATAATGATAGCCGAGCAACCCGGTTACGGCAGCGAGTTTAATCCACAGCCACAAAGCGCCGGAGAAGCTCTCCCAGCCAAGCACGAGCAGCCACAGACCCAGACCGGTCGCCAGGACCATGGAGGGCCGCATGATAATGCGATACAGCTTGCCTTCCATTACGACAAAGCGCTCACGGCTCACCGAATCATCGGCGCTGGCGTGATAGACGAACAGCCTTGGCAGATAAAACAACCCAGCGAACCACGTCACCACGAAAATGACGTGCAGCGCTTTCAGCCATAGGTCGACATTGCTCATTATTGGTTAACGTCCCTGTAGTTGTCGATGTCTTCCCGGGTGATCACTCCGAGCACAGCGTCGGTCATGGGCGTTGATATACGTCGCACGCACAACGCTTCGGCGTCCGCGCAAGCCAGAGTCTGCTGAGCTTGTTCTACGGTGGCACGGGAGTCGAGGCTCACCACGTCCTTACGCATGGCCGGGATCTGCAGCAGATCAATCTGCGATTGATCAGGGTCGTGTTCCTCGAGATAGGCCGCAAGATCGTTGGCGTTCAATACGCAACGAATGTCACCGGGTTTGGTTTCTACCACAATCCAGCGCGGATTATCTTTCAGCGCTTCGTGTGCGCGGGTGACCGAGCATTCATGATTCACCCGCACCAGTTCCCGGCACATGATCGCCGCGACGCCTGCGCGTTGCATGTGCAGGGTGACCGGACCGGGTGGATAATCCAATCCCAGGGTATGCAGAGTCGCCAGGAACACCGATTTCTGGCCGAATACAACGCTGGTGACCATCGTTGCGACCACGATGATCAGCATAGCGGGCAGAATCAGGTTGGGGTTCGCGGTGAGTTCCAGGACCGCCATGAGAGCGGCCAGCGGCGCTTGAAGTACCGCGGCCATCATTGCGGCCATCCCTAGCATCACATAGAAACCTTCTGAGGAGGCCTGCAGCGGATCAAAGTAGTTGCCGATGATCCCCATCAGGCCGCCGAGCGCGGCGCCGATCACAAAGGTCGGTCCGATCAGACCGACCGGCAAGCCCAGGCCAACTGCGCTGGCGCTGGCGAGCGATTTCATCACGATGATCAATAACAACGTGATCAGGGTCAGCTCGCCAAGCATTGCGCCATTCACTGTGTCGTAGCCCACACCCATGATCTGCGGGACAGAGATCGCGGCTAGCCCGGTAATGGAACCAGCAAATAGTGCACGCATCCAGAATGGCCAGTGATCGAGTTTTGCAAACAGCTGAACCAGGACGATGAAACCCGCCGCGGCACATCCGATGACGACCCCCGCAAGCATCACGAAAGGAATTTCCGTCATCGAGTGCAGCTGCAGTGGGGCAACCACGAATGCGGGATCATTTCCAAGCACGTAGTGAGTGAGCAGCGTTGATGTGACCGCGGCGATGATAACCGGGATGAAGCTGCCGATTGTGTACTCCATCATCACCACTTCCATGGCGAAGATCACACCGGCAATGGGGTGTTGAACGAACCCGCGATGGCGGCCGCGGTACCGCAGGCCACCAGGGTGCGAATGCTGTTGTTTGGTAATTCGAACGCTTGTCCCAGCAGGCTTGAACTTGCAGCTCCCAGATGGATGGCGGGGCCTTCGCGGCCGCCGGATTGGCCGGAAATCAGCGCAAGGATGCCGCCCACGAACTGCACGATTGCGTTGCGGGGCGGGAGATAGCCCTGATGCCTGCTCAACCGTTCCATGACATGCACCACGCCGACCCGAAGATCTTCAGCGGCCAGGCGTGTCAGCAGACCGCCGATAATCGCCGCGCCGACAACCGGCAACGCCAGGCGTTCAAAGTAGGCAAGAGTCTCGAAGGATTCGCTGCCCTCGGCGAGCATCCAGTTGCCCAGCACGTAGTCCACGGCGATGCGAAACACCAGGATGACCATGCCGGTAAACAGGCCTGCGACAATGGCGAGAATCGCCAGTTGCGGAAGGGCGTCCACATCAGCCAGCCGCCGGCGAAGGAACTCCAGGGAGATTTTACTTGGTATTCTCAGCAGCCCAGACTCTACAACCGGCGGGATCCGTAACTCACGAATTTGGCGGGCTAGTATAAGCTTCCAGTGGGGTCTAAGGCAGGGTATTAGTGACGGTGGCAGACATATTCGATCGATTGTGGCGGGGAAACCCGCAGATGCGAGTGGTCGCCCATCGACCTCGGCGCCGGCTGGCCATGTTCGGGGTGCTCGTTGTAATCGCTGTGAGCGGCTCGGTTGGCGGATTCTATTTGGGCAAAGCCAAGGCTGGTTTGGATACCACCTACCTCAATGCACTCATAGAGCTGGATCGGGCGAACAACGACGAGATTTCGAGTCTCAAGAGTCAGCTTGTGGATGCAGAGCTTGCCAGGCAGGTAGATGGCCAGGCCGCAGTCCGCTTGAGCCAGGACATCCGGAAGCTGCGGGATGAAGCGGCCGGATTGAAAGAGGAGGTAACCTTCTACAAGAGCCTGATGGCGCCTTCCAGCATCGAGCGGGGATTGCAGATTGCGGAGTTTGAACTGTCATCCACGGACATTTCTGGTCAATTTTTTTACCATATTTTGCTGACCCAGACTGAGCAGCGTCGCGACTGGATTCAGGGCGATGTGAAGCTCGAGATTCGCGGCCACAGCGCGACCCCAGACTCGCCAAAAAATGAGGAACAGGTGCTCTCGCTCACAGAATTTGCGGACATCGAGCCCTATCCTCTGAAGTTCCGGTTTCGTTACTTTCAGGATCTGTCTGGGCTGCTAACGTTACCAGGAGGGTTCATTCCCGAAAAGGTAGAGATCACTGCGTTACGACGCGGCAGTCGATCGGACAGTCTAAGGCGCACCTTCGAGTGGGTCGTCCGGGATGATGCTTGAGGCCCTGCGGGGGTTCAGGCAAGGTGGTCGCCCAGACCCTTCAAAGGGCATGGTCGTACAGATGAAAGGAAGGTCATTATGGCGAGAGACAAGATTAAAAAAGGGGTCACGCTCATTGCTGCAAACACCGAGGTTTGCGGTGATGTCAGATTCGAAGACCAGCTGTATATCAATGGTCGAGTGAGCGGAAACATCATCGCGGATGCCGAAAGCAAAGCCACGCTCGTGGTCAGCGAAGAGGGCTCGGTGAACGGCGAAATCCGGGTACCCAATGTGGTGGTTAACGGCAGCGTAGAGGGAAACATTTATGCCTCGACGCGCATGGAACTCGCCGCCAAGGCCCGGGTCAAAGGCAGCGTGTATT
>JAYGEV010000538.1:0-5864 GCA_046582225.1 Pseudomonadales bacterium | reverse complement strand
AACTGGTAGGCCAGGCGCCGTTCAGAATCCTGCTGGGATATGCGCCAGGGGCTTCGATGTCGTTCAACGCAGAAGCTGTTGCGCTTGCGCCGCACACACGTAATAACGTGGCCAACCTCGTGCTGGGACAATAGCCATGGTTCAGTCAATACGTGGAATGCGTGATGTGTTGCCCGAGGAAAGTCGCCGGTGGCGCTTTATAGAAAACCGGTTACGGCAGATTGTTTCAGGCTTTGGCTATGAAGAACTGCATCTTCCGCTCATGGAGTTCACCGAACTGTTCAGCCGCGGCGTGGGCGAGTCGACCGACATCGTGGAAAAGGAGATGTACAGCCTTGCTGATCGGGATGGCGAGCGCATTACCCTGCGTCCAGAGGGTACCGCGGGCTGCGCGCGGGCTTTGCTTCAACATGGTTTGTTGTACAACCAGACCCAGCGCGTGTTTTACGCCGGGCCGATGTTTCGCTATGAACGCCCCCAGAAAGGCCGTTATCGCCAGTTTTACCAGCTCGGCGCTGAGGCTTTCGGCGTGGCGGGTCCCGATGTAGATGCCGAATTGATCCTGATGGGTGCGCAGTTCTGGCGTGCGCTCGGGATCGATGGTCAAGTTCGGCTGGAAATCAATACGCTGGGCTCAGCGGTCGCACGGGCCGCGTATCGCGAGGCGCTGGTGGCGTATCTGACTCCGCGCGCGGCCGAGTTGGATACCGATAGTCAGCGCAGGTTGCAAACTAACCCGTTGCGAATCCTCGACAGCAAAGCCGAAAAAACTCAGCAGGTGCTCGCCGGCGCGCCCCAGCTTCCCGACTACATCGACCCTGGCGGCGCGGCGCATTTCGCTGAATTGTGCGGCCTGTTGGATGAAATGGATGTTGCTTACAGTATCAACCCCAAGCTTGTCCGAGGCCTCGACTACTACACACACACCGTATTCGAATATAAGACCGACGCATTGGGAGCCCAGGGAACGATATGTGCCGGTGGCCGCTATGATGGATTGGTCGAATTGTTGGGCGGCCGGACAACACCTGGGGCCGGGTTTGCGTTGGGCCTGGAGCGTGTAATGCTGCTGCACGAAACGATATGCCAGGATCAGGATTTTGTATCGGCCGTCGACGTATACTGCTGCGCCCTCGAGGTCGCGCACCAGGCCCGGGTGATGGCCTTGGCACAGAAACTGCGCGATGGGTTGCCGGGCCTGCGGATCCGCGCTCATAACGGTGGCGGGAAGTTAAAAAATCAGATGCGCCGAGCCGACGCAAGTGGCGCGCGTGTCGTGTTGCTTATTGGCGAGGATGAAGTGAGCAGCGATACCGTGTCGGTTAAGTTTCTGCGCGAAGATAGAGCCCAGATGATGCCGGCGACCGATCAGGTGGGTGATGTTCTCAAAGACTATTTTTCGTAGGGGATTGTTGGTGAGGAGGACCGAGTGTCAGATTATCTGACCGACGAAGAACAACTGGCCCGGTTGAAATCCTGGTGGGCTGAAAACGGGACTGCAACAATTGTTGGCCTAGTGCTGGTGATTGCCGGAGTCTCCGGCTGGCGCTGGTACGACGGCTATCGCGCGGACGCGATCGCCCAGGCGTCCGACATGTACCAGGAGTTTCTGAACAGCGAAGGCGATGACCGTGAGACGATCGCGACTTCGATTGCGAGCGAAATCCCGGACACGGCCTACCATACATTCACGCTGATGCATCTGGCGCGCGATGCAGTAGCCGACCGTGACTACGATGTTGCGAACCAGCATCTGCAGGATGCGATCTCGGCTGCGCCGCAGCCCGAACTTGCTGATATCGCACGTCTGCGACTGGCGCGAGTCCAGCAGCAGGCCAAGCGTTCTGACGCTGCGCTGCAGACGCTCGGAGCGATACGCGGGGATGGATTTCGCTCGCATGTTGCGGAATTGAAGGGCGACATCCACCTTGCCCGGGGCGAGCGGTCGCTCGCCCATGAATCGTATACAGCTGCGTTGGCCAGTGAGACCAATCAGAGCCGTCATCCGATTCTCGAGATGAAGGTTGCCGACACGGTGGACTCGACTTTCATCGCCAGTTTGAGTGCTGATGTCCAGCCATCGGCAGAACCCGACGCAACGGCGCCCGTCGAAGAATCCGCTGCTCTTCAGTCGGGTGCCGAATCGGACGTCGATTCTGATGCCGGTTCCGGTGATGAGGAGGCCGAAGTCCCGAATGCGTAAGTGCGTGCTGTTGCTGTTGACCCTGGCCATGACCGGCTGCAGCTGGTTCTCGTGGTTGCCGTGGGTGGACAGTGACGAGGAATCCAAGAAGCTGAAACCTGCCGAACTGGTCAAATTCGACGCCGAGGTGCGGGTTGAGAGGAGCTGGCGGGCGTCTGTTGGTCAGGGCCTCGGTCGTAAGTACCTCAGGTTGGATCCGGTAGTGCTCGCTGATCGGGTTTACGCCGCCGATGGATACGGTGCGGTCCAGGCCCACGATCGATTTTCGGGCAAACGCATCTGGCGCGCGAGAATTGGGACTGTCGAGTCCGGCTTTCTGGGCGCGTTCAATTTCATGGATCGCAAAGATCCAAGTTTTGTCAGTGGTGGTGTTGGTGCTGGCGCCGGGTATGTTTTTATGGGCACCACCGCCGGCGAGGTTGTTGCGCTGTCTGCAGCAGATGGTTCAGAGGCCTGGCGAACGCAGGTCGGCAGCGAAATACTTGCGCCGCCCGTGCCGGCTAACGATCTGATTTTCGTTCAGACCATCAACGGCCGATTGCTCGCGCTGGAAGAGGACACCGGAGAAATACGCTGGAGCTTCGATAACCAGGTACCGGTGCTCACCCTGCGCGGAACGGGCACGCCGGTGTTCAGCAACGGGACAGTTTATGCGGGATTTGCCAGTGGCAAGGTGATCGCGCTGCGTGCCGAAAACGGTGAGCCGGTCTGGGAACACCGGGTGATGCTTCCCGAGGGCCGTTCAGAACTCGATCGGATGGTCGACGTGGATGGCACTCCGCTGCTGATGGGTTCGATCCTGTACGCGGTCGCCTACCAGGGTAAGCTCAAGGCGCTGCGTCGCAGCGACGGGCAGATGCTCTGGGAGATGGATATTTCGAGCTTTCTCGACCTCGGCGAAGGTTACGGGCAAATCTACGTCGTGAGCGACGACGATGTCGTGACGGCCATCGATCAGCAGTCTGCTCAGGTTGTCTGGACGCAGGAGGGCATGGTTCGGCGTAAGCTCACCAGCCCGATCGCCTTCAGCAACTACCTGGCAGTCGGTGATGCCGAAGGATACCTTCACATACTTGCGCAGAGCGACGGGCGTTTTCTCGGGCGAAGAAAGCTGGACGGCGACGGCCTTCGATCTGCGATGATCACAGCGGACGGCGTATTGCTCGTACTGGGTAACTCCGGGTCGTTGCATGCGCTGGAGATAGCCGTCAGGTAGTTCGCATGTTGCCAACCATGGCTCTCGTGGGCCGCCCCAATGTTGGCAAGTCCACTCTGTTCAACAAACTCACCAACCGACGTGACGCATTGGTTGCGGATGTCCCGGGGCTGACTCGTGACCGTCGATACGGGCGTGCGCGAATTGAGCAGGGCGCCTGTATCCTGGTCGACACCGGCGGCTTGTATGGCGATCCGGGCGCTCTGCAGGATGCATTGGAGCATCAGGCTCAGTTGGCGTTGGATGATTCGGACGTCGTCCTGTTTCTAGTCGATGCGCGCGAAGGGCTGACTGCTTCGGACGAGGAGATCGGCGAGCGTCTGAGGCGCCAGGGCAAGCCGATTGTTCTCGTGGTCAACAAGATGGATGGGGCTAACGAGGAATCGGCCATCGCCGAGTTTGCTGCGCTTGGCCTGGCCGAAACGGTCTACGTTTCTGCCGTGCACGGTCGAGGCATGCCAGCGTTGAAAGCGCGGCTGGCTGTCCACATCGAGATGGCAGACTCGGGTCCGGATGAGCCGATGGATTTGCCATACGCAGATGCGGTCAGGGTCGCGATCATTGGCCGTCCCAATGTTGGAAAATCCACCCTGACCAATCGCATACTCGGTGAAGAACGTCAGCTGGTGTTCGACGAACCCGGTACCACGCGGGATGCTATTGAGATTCCGATCACCAAGAACGACCGCCACTACGTACTGATCGACACCGCCGGCGTTCGGCGCAAGGGACGCGTGGATGGTGTCGTCGAGAAGTTCTCGGTGGTCAAAACGCTGCAGGCCATGGATCTGGCGCACGTGGTGATTCTCGTGCTCGACGCCAGGGAAGGGGTCGTCGATCAGGACCTGCACCTGTTGAGCTATGCAGCCGATGCGGGATCCGGGGTGCTGGTGGCCATGAACAAGTGGGACGGGCTGTCGGCCAATGAACGCACCGCGGCCGACAAGACTCTGGATCGGCGACTGGCGTTTGCACCGTGGATTCCGACCACGCATATCTCGGCATTGCACGGAACCGGCGTGGGTCACCTGCTCAGGGAGATCAACCGGATTCATGCAGCGGGCGAGTTCGATGTGGGCACCTCAGTCCTGACAAAACTACTC
This sequence comes from Pseudomonadales bacterium, assembly GCA_046582225.1. GTDB lineage: Bacteria > Pseudomonadota > Gammaproteobacteria > Pseudomonadales > Azotimanducaceae > JAYGEV01. The sequence goes on along the minus strand of JAYGEV010000538.1, from coordinate 1,342 downwards.
ACCGCTATGGTTTCGGCACATCCCCCACCGACCGTACGCGGGCGCGCGATAAAGTTGCGATACGCGCATAAATCCGGTGCGCACCCGCCCCGGATCGTCGTCCATGGCAACCAGACGCAGTCGGTGCCCGCCAGCTATGTCCGGTATCTGGAGAACGGGTTTCGGAAGGCTCTTGAACTGGTCGGCAGTCCGGTGGCCATCGAGCTGAAAACCGGCGACAACCCGTATGCAGGGAAGCGCAACACGCTCTCCGGGCGCCAACGGGCGCGGCGCACGCGGATGATTCAACATCGCAAACGCAAGGCTCGGAGAACCTGAACGCACATTGATTGCCCAGCCGCTCAACGCCTCCGCGACGCAGCGTCTAATCCACAGCGGGTTCAGCTGCCAGAACGTCGATCACCCGTTCGGGATCTACCCGATATCCATTCAAGCTTACCGACCAATGCAGGTGTGGTCCGGTCGCCCGTCCCGTTGCGCCGACCAATCCGATGATGTGGCCGCGATCCACGCGATCGCCTTCGGCGACCTCGATTTCGCTTAGATGGCAGTACATCGTCACCAGCCCCTGACCGTGATCGAGGAAGACGGTGTTGCCGTTGAAGAAGAAATCACCGGTGAGCGAGACTCTGGCCGGGGCAGGCGCGGCGACGGGCGCGCCATGGTCTGCGGCGATATCCAGGCCGCTGTGGGGATTGCGTGGTTGATCGTTGAGAATTCGGCGTCGGCCAAATGGGCTGGTGGTGACGCCGTCCACCGGCCGGACAAAAGGACGCACGTCACCGGAGATTTCGGAAAAGGTCAAGTAGCGTGCGCCCATTGATGCGCTTTCACGACGGATCCGTTCAAGATCGCGTGGTTCGGGGTCCACCATACGTTGATTTGCGATCGTCAATCGTTGCTCAGGGTACTGCTTGGCCAACACGGAGAATTCGTGGTTGCTGGTCTGGCCGGCAGCGTTGATGGTTGTCAGCGAGTGGGTGCCGGGTTGGGCGCTGAGCGGAATCCCGACCACAGCTCGACTGTCCACGATGAGAACCGGCCGGTCCCGGTACATCGCACCGGTCAACTCATTCGGTGGGGAGTAGATGTACAAGCCGCCGGGTACGGCATTAGCCTGCGCCCAGGCGACGCTCGCCCACAGGCACGAGCTCAACAGCAGAATCAGAACGGTGATCGAATCAACCGGACGCGTCGACATCGGCTTCCTCAATGAATCCCGTGTCGGTGCTGGTTGCCTCGACGTTGAGCCGCAGCGACCCGTCGCGCAAGTGGGCGGTCACAGCTGCACCCACGCGGGTTGCCGCCACCGAGCTGATGGGCACGCGGGCGCCGGCCCCAT
>JAYGEV010000252.1:0-2262 GCA_046582225.1 Pseudomonadales bacterium | reverse complement strand
GAGCTCGGCGAAGCTAAAGACCTGGCCACGGACGATGATCTGGAGTTGCGTGAACTTGCTCAGGAGGACGTCGCCCGGATCACCCGCGAGGTAACCGTCGAAGAACAGCAATTGCAGACCCTGTTGCTGCCCAGGGATCCGAACGATGGCTCCAACGTGTTCCTGGAGATCCGCGCCGGCACCGGCGGCGATGAGGCGGCCATCTTCTCCGGGGATCTGTTTCGGATGTACAGCAAATTTGTTGAGTCCCAGGGCTGGAGCCTGGAGGTGCTCAACGCCCGTCCAGGTGATCACGGCGGATACAAGGAAGTCATAAGCCGCATCGAAGGCAAAGACGTCTATGGCCGGTTGAAGTTTGAGTCCGGGGCCCACCGGGTGCAGCGCGTACCGGAGACCGAATCCCAGGGCCGGATCCATACCTCAGCCTGCACTGTCGCGATCATGCCCGAGGTCGACGCAGTGGACAGTATAGAGATCAACAAATCCGACCTGCGCGAGGACACCTATCGCGCATCGGGTGCTGGTGGTCAGCATGTAAACAAGACTGACTCCGCGGTGCGACTCACGCACCTGCCAACGGGAATCGTGGTGGAGTGCCAGGACGAGCGATCCCAACACAAAAATAGAGCCCGAGCCCTGTCACTGCTGCAGGCCAAGTTGCTCGACGCCGCCAAAGCAGAACAGCAAGCCGAGCAGGACGAGACGCGACGCACTCTGGTTGGGTCCGGTGATCGCTCTGAACGCATCCGAACCTACAACTTTCCACAAGGTCGCGTCACCGATCACCGAATCAATCTCACCCTGTACAAGCTCGACGAGGTAATGCAGGGCGCCTTAGAGAGCATCCTGACCCCGCTGGTTCAGGAGCATCAAGCCGACCAGTTGCGGAGGCTGGGCGGCGACGGGTGAGCACCATCGCTGACTGGGAAGTCGAGCACCGCGATCTGGACGGGCTGGACCGCGATCTGCTGTTGGCCGAGGTTCTTGACACCAATCGGGCACAGATTCTGGCTCATCCGGAGCGCACCCTGAATGCTAACGAGCTGAAGCAGCTGGGGCGCTGGTCGAGCCGGCGACGCAGCGGGGAGCCAATCGCATACATTCTGGGGCGTAAGGAATTCTGGAGCCTGGAACTGACCGTGACCCCCGCCGTTTTGATCCCTCGACCCGAGACCGAGCTGCTGGTCGAGCTCTCTTTGAGCGTCACTGAACGGGGCCAGCGCATCCTCGATCTTGGCACCGGTAGCGGTGCAATCGCGATTGCACTCGGCCGGGAACTGAACCAAACCGAAATTCACGCAAGCGACATCTCTCAGGCGGCATTGAACGTTGCGGCGGTCAACGCATCTGCCCACAATGTGGACATCAGGTTGATCGCGAGCGACTGGTTCGCAAACATTTCTGGAATTTTTGACACGATCGTCAGCAACCCCCCTTACGTCGCACAAGCGGACCCGCATCTGGCCAACCTGCACGCCGAACCCCGGGATGCGCTGGTCAGCGGCGGTGACGGCCTGGACGCGATCCGTCGCATCATTCCCGCTGCCACCCGGCACATTGCCCGGGGCGGATGGCTGCTGATCGAACACGGCTACGACCAGGGAACCCCGGTGCGCGCAGTGATGACCAGGATCGGGTACCGGAACGTGGTTTCCACGCGCGATCTGGCGGGTGTTGAACGAGTTTCGCAAGGCCAATGGATGGGGACGCCATGAGCGACATGAGCGACGAGGAGTTATTGCGCTACAGTCGCCAGATCATGCTGCCGGAGATCGACGTCGGTGGACAGGACAAGCTCCTCGACGCCAGCGCGATGATCCTCGGCGTGGGCGGACTCGGCTCGCCAGCCGCAATTTATCTGGCAAGCGCGGGTGTAGGTCGGATTGTTCTGGTCGACGACGATCAGGTGGACCTGTCCAACCTGCAGCGACAGATCATTCATCGCCAGGATACGATCGGCGAATCCAAAGTGACGTCCGCCGCACGCTCACTGCTGCAGCTGAACCCCGGCGCCAGTATTGATACCGTGGATTACAAGCTCGAAGGCGACGAACTTATCCAAGCGGTAAGCCGCGTAGACATCGTGCTGGACGCCACCGACAACTTCGCCGCCCGCTATGCGCTCAACGATGCCTGCTGGACTACCGGAACCCCGCTGGTATCCGGTGCCGCCATCCGCTGGGAAGGTCAGGTGGCGGTATTCGACCCTCGCCAGCCCGATAGCCCCTGTTATCGATGCCTCTACGCCGAAGGGGACGACTC
>JAYGEV010000397.1:0-3873 GCA_046582225.1 Pseudomonadales bacterium | reverse complement strand
GACCGTGGCGCGGGTTCCGGTGATGCCCATCTTGTTGCCGGGTTCGAGTTCGAGGTGGAACTCGTCTGCGAGCGAGAGTCGGCTGAGCTGAGCTCGAAGGTGTTCGGCCGGGACCCCGAGATCCACCATCGCGCCGATGTGCATGTCGCCACTGATGCCGCTGAAACAGTCGTAGAACAGAGTTGATCGAGCGCTCATGACCGGCGGCCGGGCATCAGGAAAGCATTCGGTGGGTGGGCGCGCAGAGTTCGTTGATTGCAATACCGTGGGTGCATGCGTTTTGACACGGTTGGCCCGAACAGGATAGACATGCGCTGGCATTCACTCCCAGCTGCGAATATTCGTCACGGGCGAAACGGACGTCCTGATAGTCGGTCGCATACATGCGCGTGCGCAACACGTCGGCTATTTGAACGCCATAGGGGCAGGCCCCTTCGCAGTCGTTGCATACCTGGCGACAATAGGTGTGTCCATTGTGTTTCGCGTAACGTTTCAGAATGCCGAAGTCACCGTGAGCCAGCTTCTGCCAGCCCGACGCGCCGAGATATTCATCGATCCGCGGTTTGTCGGTCATGCTGATCACAAGTGCGTCAACGTTGGGATTGGATAGCGTCCATCGAAATGCGGCCTGAGCGAAGGTGCTTCCCTGCTTCTCGAATGGTCGCATGTCGTTGAGGCGCCCCCCCATCAGAGTCTTCATGGCGACCACGCCCACATCCTTTTCTTTGGCTCGGGCCAGCGCTCCGGGCAAACCCGGCTGGGTGGCGATCCAGTCCCAGGAGCGGGTCAGACCTTCATAGAAAGCGGGATCCTGGCCGAAGTTGTGGGCGACCAGAACCGCGTCGACGGCATCGTGTTCGACCGCATAGTCGAGACACTCCACCAGGTGTCCGCCGTGTCCTGAGATACCCGTAAAGCGAATCTTGCCCTGCTGCTTCGCACGTTCGGCGAACTCATACCATTCCGAGTTCTGTACGCGTGGCAGTTCATTGACCGCGTGATTGAAATAGATGTCCAGGTAGTCCGTCTGCAGACGCGCAAGGCTGCCATTGAGCGCTCCCATGATCGCTTCTTTGTCGTGACGAGCCCGGGCCATGGTTTTTGACACCAGATGAACACGATCTCGTTGCCCCTTGAGCACGTTACCCAGCACGCGTTCGGACTGCCCGCGGGTGTAGCTGTCGGCGGTATCGAAGTAGTTCACACCGCGATCGATGGCGTATCTGACGATGTCTTCTTCGCCTTTGCGGAGCCGGCTGCTGCCGAACGAAATGTCTGAGACTTCCAGACCGGTACGGCCCAGGCGTGAATAGCGTTGGACGGAATTACCGATATTCGCGTGCGCGCTGGAAGAGCCCAGGATGCCGGCTCCGGTCCCTGTCACCGCGCTCCATGCCAGAAACGCTCGACGATCCAATCCAGCCATGTTTCCTCCCGATAGGCGGATAGATTAACCCCAGGTTACCGCGCCTGTCGATCCGGCCAGGCTTACCAGATGGGTGTCCGATCCTGACCAGCCGAGTGCATCATCGATCACCCCGGTTGCTTTGAGTGCGGTGACCAGCTGATGGTATGCACCGTGCACGTCGCCAAACGCAACGATGCGGGGAATATCGGTCCACCTGTGCGGCGCAAGCTCGCGCGCCTGAGATCCTGCGTGGGCAGAGGCAGACATCGCGAGTGACAGCAGAATGAGCCGAATGGTGAGCATGAAAGGCAGTCTATCGAACGCGGGTCCTGGTTCACACCTGCGAGGTTGGACCGTGGTGCCTTGTGGGTCCCGTACAAGGCGAGGATACTCGATCGACCATGCATCTTAATGAAGCGCTATTTGCCAACGAAGCGTTCTACCTCGCATTCGCCGAAAGCGACTACTCGGCGATGAGTGCTTTGTGGTCACAGCGTGAGCAGGTTGTTTGTATACATCCGGGATGGTCAGCGCTCGTTGACCGGAACGCGGTACTGGAAAGCTGGGAGAGGATCCTCAGCAATTCGGATCAACCTAAGGTGAGCTTCTACGCCGCCCAGGCGATTTCGGTTGAGTCTAGCGTCGCCGTAGTGTGTTACGAGGTGCTGCCGGGATCTGTGCTCACCGCGATGAACCTGTTCATCGTTGAAGACGGTCAGCCACGCATCGTTCATCACCAGTCAGGTCCCTGCGGCAGTCCCCCACCGCTGGATGCGGAGACCGTACGGCTGGACGCCTGAGCAGGTCAGCCTGAGCAGGCTAGTAGGAGCGTACCTCGAATCCGAAAACGCGCGCAGCGTTCAGCCCGAGGATCTTTGCTCGCTCAGCGTCGTCGAGACCGCCCATCGTTCTCTCAATTGCCTCGGCGGAATGTGGCCAGGTGCCTTCGTGATGCGGGTAGTCGTTGGCCCACAGAAAGTTATCCACCAGGCCGTGCTCGCGAGCCAGATCCAAACCTGGCTGATCTTCTTGAAAGCTGGCAAAACCGTTTTGCTTGAAGTATTCGCTCGGCAGCATCTTCAGCCGTGGTCGCACCCACATGTGATGTTTCTTGTAGGCTTCGTCCAGGGCGGTCAGGGTCCAGGGAATCCAGCCGATGCCGGCCTCGATGGTGCCGAAGCTGAGCTTTGGAAACCGGTCTACCACTCCTGATGCGCATAAGTTGGCGATCGGTTCCATTGTTGGGGCCAGGGAATGGACCGCGTAATTGATCAATGCGCCACCGTTGCCACGTGCGGTGCGCGGATCGCGGCCAGTGGAAACATGAAACGTTACCGGCAGGTTTGCGTCCTGAACACAGGCCCACAACGGATCAAAGTCGGGCAGGTTGTAGTTCAACGCCTCGTGGTTGGGCGCGCCCCACACCGGTTTGCACGGCAGCGACACGCCACGAAAGCCAAGCTTTGCGCAGCGCTCGATTTCAGCGATAGCGCCTTCGATGTCGGCGCTGGCAACGCACGCCATGGGTGCCAGCCGGTCGTTGTAGGGTCCGAATACTTCCCAGGCCCATTCGTTGTAAACCCGACACATGGCCTGGCTGAACTGCGCATCAGGGGTTGCCCATATGGTCAGGCCCTTATTAGGAAACAGGACTTCGCACTCGACGCCGTCTGCTTTCAGATCAGTGAGTCGTTCCTCCGGGGTGGTCCCGGATTTGTTGCGCAGTGCGTCCTCGCCTTCGAACTTGATGTTCTGCAGTCGGAGCGGGCGAAAGCCTTCGGTCTGCTGAAATTTGGCGCCCTGGGAATTAATGCTGACGCCAGGCAGGCGATCATGATATTTGGAATCCATTCGCGTGCGCCACAGGTCCGATGGCTCCTGTACGTGGCCGTCGGCGGAAACCATGAAATATTTGTTTGGATCCTCGGCGCGCGCGGTGCGGCGCCATCCGTCGTGGCCCGGCGTCTCGAGGCGCCAGACGTTGTTCGGGTCGGGATGCGGAATGGGCTCAGCCATGTTGTTTCTCCGTCGCGATCCGCACTCTACCACGATCCAAAGAGTCTAGGCTTTGCGGAGAGGGTCGTTGGCGAGCGCCAATAAACATGTCTGAGTTATCGATTGCCCCGACAGATTGGCCACGTTAAACAAACCCAGCGCGCAACTGCTTGGGTTGAACGACATGAACCTGTTCGCCTACTTTCTGCTCGATGGATGCCTGCACCTGCAACCAGAACAGGGCGAAGGGCGCCGCATGCAGGCCGGTGAACTGGATGCCGGATTTCCGGTCGCCCATCTTCACTCCCTGGTGCGCCAGCGCGAGTTCTGAGCCTGCAGGTGCTGGATGAGGCCAAATCCCAGATTCGCGAACTCCGGTCGCTACTGTCCTGAATCGTTGACCGAGGTGAACTGGCTCACGCGGGCCTGGCAGCGGTCGCGATGATGAATCCTTACGGCGCATGCAGTAA
>JAYGEV010000211.1:0-1840 GCA_046582225.1 Pseudomonadales bacterium | reverse complement strand
CCGGGTTCGCCCGGGTGTTGACGGCGAAATACATCCACCCAACCGGCGTCCATCCAGCGGGTCATTTCGGCGCGCTCCTCGGGAAGAAAACCGCTGGATTTCTGGTTGGTCTTTGGGCGCGCCAGATCGATTGCCTGGTGGGCGGTATTGTAGTCCCCAACCACAAATACCGGTCCGCGCCTGCGCAGTTGCTCGATGCGCTCGAATACCGCGGCGTAGAAGCCGAGTTTGTATGGGACCCGGCTGTTGTCCCGGTCTTTGCCGCTGCCTTTCGGGAAATACACGCTGGCAACCGCGAGACGACCAAAGTGACCGATTATCAGGCGGCCCTCAGTGTCAAACTGAGGGTCTCCCAAACTCGTTTCGATTCTGTTCGGCGGTATTCTCGAATAAAGTCCCACGCCGCTGTATCCGGGTCTCTCTGCGGGCGCAAAGTTTGCGTGCCAGCCCTCGGGCTCGCGGGTGTGAGCGTCGAGTTGCGCGGGAAAGGCGCGCACCTCCTGGATACCTGCAAAGTCCGCCTTGCTTGTGTTCAGCGCGTCGACAAAGCCCTTTTTCGCACAAGCTCGCAGGCCGTTGACGTTCCAGCTGATCAGTCGCATTCGAGTGCCTTGAGCATGCGTTTAAGCGCGAAGTGTCGGTAGCTGACCATCGCCAGCTCCGCTACCTCGTCCCAGTTTATGTCATCTTCGACATCGAGATTGATCCAGCCGTTGTGTCCTGAGTATGCCGGGATCTGGTAGCGGTCGGGCTCGAAGGTGAGTATCGTCTGCATCTCCGGCCCGATCCAGAACTGCAGTTGCAGATGCTCGCGGTGATGGTGTACTCCACAGAATGTCTTTTTCCCGGCCATCCAGACCGGGCTTCCAAACCGAGTGCTTTCGCTTGTTTCCGGCAGCGCGAGGCAAACTTCGCGCAGCCATTTAAGTATTTTCTGGGCTCGGTCTGCGAGCAGGGGGTCGAAGTCTTCCTGGCGCATCGTTGTCGTTGGCGGAACGATCTCAATGGTCTTGCCCAGGTTGTCGCCAAGCTTTCGCGGTGCCACTCTCACATACGCTTCGCGCACGCGCTCGGCGATGGTGCGCCAGTCCAGGCCCCGGTCGAGGTGCACGCCGAGCCAGCCTCTTGGCCCTACGTAGGGGGGAACGAAATAGTGTTCCGGTTCGGCCTCGGTGTGGAACTCCTGGGCGCCAGGCAGCGCATGCATCCACAGGGCGATTCGCCCGTCTCCGTGGTGGTTGACCACATAGGTGACGAAGGTCTTCCCGGCAACGCGGAAATCCGGTGAGCCACGCGAAGGCACCTCTTCGGATTCCGGAAACCACAGGCAGACTTCACGCACCGCGGTGCTGATGTCCTTCGGGTCCTGGCTCATGTTCCTCCCAAGCAAACCCAACAACCAATAATGAAACCATGGTGCCGCGAAAAACAAGTAGAAACCCGAGGCCCACCCCGTCGCAATATGCTGCTGGATACAGCAGACTGATCGTATCCAAGCGCTGATCAGGGTGGAGTCAACGTGACCAGGATTATTTCACTGGCGTCGGGAACGTTGCCGGAATTCGGCCCGGTTGAGGTGACCCGTGCGGCAGCAGGCGGGGGCTTCAACGGTTGTGGAATCTGGTTTGACGCAGAAACGTGGAACGCCGCGACAACCCGTGAGGTTGGGAGAGCTTTCGCCGAGACGGGACTGCGGCCTTTGGAAATCGAGGTGATCGATATCAGGCCAGGACCCTCGAATCCCGAGCACCAGCGACTGCTCGAATGCGGATCTGAGATCGGTGCGACCGAAGCCATCGTGGTCAGCAGCGACCCGGATCTGGAAGCTGTAAAAGGGCGA
>JAYGEV010000094.1:0-5406 GCA_046582225.1 Pseudomonadales bacterium | reverse complement strand
GTCCTCGCCCTGGCGCTGGCGGAGTTCCTGCCTGGCAGACCGGATCAACTGCGGATCCTGGTACAGATCGCTGGCCGTGGTCGCCAGAACTTTTGCCGCCAGCAACATGCCTTTCTGACCGATAGTCATTCCACCCGCCGCCACCGCCTGCCAGCTGTGCGCAGAGGTTCCTGGTACCCAGGTGGCAGTCGAAAAACCCACCGTGGGCACATTCCAGCTCACGTCTCCCACGTCAGTGGAACCCATATTCTGGTGCACCTCGAAGGGCTGCACCTCGCCCGCGGAGTTCAATGGCGGTAGTGCTCCCAGTAATGTCGCGCGGATGGTCTGTGCGAACTGCTCCTCGGCATCGGTGTAGTCAACACCACCCAGGGACACCAGGTTAGCGTATACCTTTCGCGCAAGCGTCTCGTTGGGCAGCAGCGGATAATTGCCGTGCATGACCTCATAATCCATTTCAGTACCGGTGCCAAGCGCAGCTGCTCTGGCCGTGGAGACCACACGCTCGAAGAGTTCCACCGCCATGTCGGCTGACGGGTGGCGCACGTAGTAGTACACCTGGGCGGTTTCCGGAACGATGTTGGGCGCGGCGCCGCCGTCGGTAATGACATAGTGAATGCGGCTGTTGGATGGCACGTGCTCGCGCATCAGGTTGACCATGAAGTTCATCGCTTCGACGCCATCCAGGGCAGATCTGCCTCTTTCGGGTGCCGCCGCCGCATGGGCGGCGATGCCATGAAACGTGAAACGTGCGGATTTGTTGGCAGTGCTGCTGGAAGGCGACGCATCATTGCGGCTGCCCGGATGCCAGTGGAGTACAACATCCACATCATCAAATACCCCGGCCCGGGTGAGGTACACCTTGCCCGAGCCGCCTTCTTCGGCCGGTGTGCCATAGACCCGGACAGTGCCCCGTCGACCGGTTGCTTCGAGCCAGCTGGCAACGGCTGCTCCCGCTGACGCCGAAGCTGCCCCGAACAGATGGTGACCACAGGCATGCCCGGGCGCACCGTCCACAAGCGGATTACGCTCCGGGGTCGCCGCCTGCGAAAGTCCCGGCAACGCGTCGAATTCGGCAAGGATAGCGATCACCGGCTTGCCAGACCCGGCGCTGGCCACGAAGGCCGTCGGCATGTCGGCGAGATTGACTTCGACGCGAAAGCCGCGCTCTTTGAGGAATTCCTGCAGCCTCCGGGTGCTGCGGGTCTCCAGGTATCCGAGTTCAGCAAATTCCCAGATGTCCTTCGACAGCGATATGGCAGGTTCGCTCTGTGCCTGAACGTGATCCAGCACATTTTCCTGGGCACCGACGGCGGCCCCCACTATCGCCAGCAACCCGCAGCAAGCTCCGCGTTGCCACACCAGGCTCTGCATGTTCCCCCCGTTCGCACCCTGCACCTGCCGCTACTTTGCGCAAACCATACGACATTGCCAACCTCTTTCCGATCTGACCCTCGCTGACCGATTGTCCGACAAGTTCAGCAACCGTTCAGGTTTGGCGATCTAGCCTGAATCCGGAAACTGCCGAAGGAGATCGCTATGTCCAAGTTGAGCTGTTGCGCTGGCGCTTGCGCGCTGTTGTGCGCACTTCCGGCCGCGAGCCTGCCGCCCATTGACCCGCAGACTCTGGCCGAACGTCTGTTGGAACCGGTGCGGAGCATCGAATCGGCCGACCAGATCAACGACTGGGAACAACTCGACGATCAGCACGTAGTGCTGCGCTTGAGTTCGCACGATCAGTACCTGATCACGCTGAGAAGTCGGTGTCTGGGATTGAACTGGGCACGCAACGTTGGCGTGACGACGTCGAACAACACCATCTGGGCAGGGTTTGACGCTATTACCGTCGATGGCAATCAGTGCGAAATCGAGATGATCAATCCGCTGGGATCACCGTAGCGACTACGTCGGCAGGAAGTGTACCGGATAGCTGATCGTAGTGGTGCCGACTTCGCGCGCGCCAAAATTGAACATGCGTATGCGTTTGACGATCTTGGCGACCAGCGTATCGTCCGTCAGCTCCGAGGCAACCACGCGGACATCCACGACGACGCCGTTCGGATCTATCACCAGTTCCAGTACCACCTTTCCCTGCAGGGTCGGGTCGCGCCGCAGCGCACGATTATAGATCGCAAAGATCGCGCCTTTGTTGGCGTCGAATACCCGCCGGATCTCCTCGATGCTGCGCGAGCGTTCGTCGAGCACCCGACGGATGCGTAGGTGATGTCAAACGCACCATCGGTGATCTGCGAGGCGTGACGACTCTGTTCGAGCAGTCCAAACAATTCCGCGGACACGTCCACCCAACCGACGCGCGCACGCTCATTCAGGCGGCTGAGTTCGCTTGCGGCAAGATAGGGGCTGTAAGCATCCTCAACTCGCTGCATCTCGTCCATGATCGAGGAGAGCACGGCTTGCGCCGCTGCCGAATCCTCAGACCACAGCTCGGCGTGGATTCGAGTTCCCATGATGGATTGGGAATCCTCATACCAGGCAGCATTGGCGCAGGCGCCCCCCAAGGAACAACCGGCGATCAGCAGGACGTAGAGCAAACGGTTCATGCCAACAGGCTGATGATCGGTGTGCGAGCCATCGGTGCGCGGGCCACCAGGCGGCGTCAATCCTTCAGGCAGAGGGCAGCAAGGCTCGATATCGCAACACCGCGCCGGCCCTGCCGGATCGCGTGACGGTCATGACCACTGGTGCAATAGCCCAGCGACAGCCCGGTCGCTGGATCCACCCAGGCCAGTTGCCCTCCGGCGCCGTTGTGGCCAAACGTTTCGGCGGAATTGGTGCGGCCGAAGCCCCGATAGTTCATGTCCTCATCGCCAGCAATCACAATGCCGAGCCCGCGGTTCACCAGCTTGCCGAACAGTGCGTCACGCATATCGCCGGTACGCACCCTGCGCGCCTGGGCGAGCGTTTGCGCACTCCAGATCTCTTCGCCCGACGCGCCGCCACCATGCAGCAGCCCCTGGTAGAACAACGCAAGCTCCGCGGCGCCCATGATCCCACCGCCGCCCGGAACCCCGACCGCGCGAATGTCGGCGTCATTGAAGCTGGTTATCGCCTCCTCCGTCACTTCCGTGACTGGAGGTTCCGGTAGTCCAAGCTGCGCGTAATCGGCCGAGGTAAGCCCCTCACCGACATGCACACTGGGCAGGACCCGATCGTTTTCCGAATCCGGCAGACCCACGTACATGTCCAGCAGACCCAGCGGTTGCGCAATGCGTTCGCGCACGAACTGCTGAAAACTCAAACCGGAGCGCCGCTCGATGATCTCTGCGATTACCCACATCGATGAGGTCGGGTGGTACTCGTATCGTGATCCGGGCGGCCAGTTCAATCCCCATTGGGCGAACCTCTCCAGGCGGGTCGATGGATTGTTCCAGTCCAGGGGTCTGAACGGAGCGCTGGGGAATCCGGCGGTGTGGAGAAACAGCTGTTCGACGGTTATTTCGTGTTTGTCGTTGGCGGCGAACTCTTCAATCAGATCGGCAACGATTTCGTTCTCGTCCAGGCTTCCTTCCTGTATCAGGATCCAGGCTGCCGCCGCGATGATCGCCTTGGTGGCAGAATAAACACAGAACAAGGACTCGTCGCTGGCCGAGCCGAACGATTCGAACACGGCCAGCCGGCCATTTCTCGCCAGGGCCACCTGGGTGGCAGGCAGCAGGCCATCGTCGACCTCACGCTGCACGCGCGCTACCAGCGCGGCAATTTTCACCGGGTCCAGACCCAGCTCTTCGGGCTCGGCTCGCAGTTCTTCACTTACCATGGCTTCGTCTCATAACTGGTGTATCTATCGATATGACGGATGATTACCCATCACAACTTCCGCATGCAATCCGTTCGTGCCTAAAATCACCGATGGATATCAAAGATGGATTCGCCGGCAGCATCGGCAACACCCCACTTATCCGCATGAACCGGCTGAGTGATCTGACCGGATGCGAGATCCTGGGCAAGGCGGAATTTCTCAATCCCGGCGGTTCCATCAAGGATCGAGCCGCCCTGTGGATGATACGCGAGCACGAAAAATCGGGCGCGTTAAGGCCTGGTGGGGTCGTGGTAGAGGGCACCGCTGGCAATACCGGCATCGGCTTGATGCACGTCTGCAACGCACGCGGCTACAGCTGCGTGATCTACATGCCCGACACCCAGTCGCCGGAAAAGGTCGAACTCCTCAAAACACTGGGTGCAGAGGTGCGTGAGGTGCCGGCACTCCCCTACAAAGACGAGATGAACTACCAGAAGCAGGCCGGGCGCTTTGCCCAAACGCTGAGCAACGGCGTCTGGGCAAATCAGTTCGACAACGTCGCCAATCGCCTCGCCCACTACGAATCCACCGGTCCGGAAATCTGGCAGCAGACCGCTGGAGGCATCGATGCATTCACCTGCGCCACCGGTACCGGCGGCACGCTTGCCGGAGTAAGCCGCTTCCTCAAAGAGCAGCGTGAAGAAATACAGATCATCCTCGCGGACCCGATGGGCAGCGCCCTGTACAGCTGGGTGAAGAGCGGCGAGCCAGTGATGAGCAAGGGTCCCTCTATTACCGAAGGCATCGGCAACAGCCGTGTCACAGACAATCTGGCCGGCACTGCCATCGACGATGCCGTGCAGGTCTCAGACCAGGAGGCCGTGGACATGGTGTACCAGGAGTTGCGGGCCGAGGGCTGGTTTTTCGGCTCGAGTACCGGCATCAACCTGTGTGCCGCAGTGCAGGTCGCCGAAAACATGGGACCGGGCCATACCATCGTAACGGCGCTGTGCGACAGCGGCTCCAAATATCAGTCGCGACTGTTCAATGCGGAGTTTCTGGCCGACAAAGGCTTGACTCCGAATTAGCGGACGGAACTTGCGAGGGATTCTTGAAGGATTGGCGGGATTCGCGGACGGAGTCCGCTCCTACCGGCCTTTGAATCCCACTACGGTTTTATCCACGAAAGCCTTCGCTGCTGCACGATGATCCTCGGTCAGACCCGTATGCACATGGTGGGTCGCTTCCATGTCGAGGCATTCGATGACGCTCGCTCCCATTGCAGCGCGGTTGAAATTCTCCTTCATGTACCGGAATGCAACCGGCGGACCGGCAGCGAGCCGCCGGGCGAGCGCCATAGTCTGGGCTTCAAGATCCGCCGCGGGGACAACCTTGTTTGCGATACCAAGGCGAGCACACTCGTCCGCGCCCAGCCGATCAGAAAGGAAGTACAGTTCCTTGGCTTTGCCGCTGCCAATGAGATGAGACAGAAAGAAGCTGCCGCCGTAATCGCCGCTGAAGCCGACTCTGGAGAAAGCGGTCATGATAAAAGCATCATCGGCCATGATTCGCAGATCTGCCGACAGCGCGAGTGATAAGCCGGCGCCAGCTGCTGCACCGGGGAGGCTTGCGATGACCGGTTTTGG
>JAYGEV010000085.1:0-15924 GCA_046582225.1 Pseudomonadales bacterium | reverse complement strand
ATCGGTGACCTTTCGCTTGTAGCATTTTGCCATGTTCGATGGTTCCTGACTGGCTGATCATGCCGTCGGCCGGACAGAGAATTGCCTGCGGATCGTCGTCCAGCGGGCGTGCATCTGTTTTCAATGCGCGGCTGAAAAAATGGTTGAATGAGTTGTAGTCGTCCAGGTCGCCCTGTGCCGCCTCGCTCAGCGAGACCCGGTAAGCGCGCGCAAAGCCGTGAATCAGCGGGCGCCGGATCCACCGCGCTTCAGACCGCGCGAGATGGCCCGCCAGCCGGGACAAACGGTGTTGGGGCAGCAGACGCTGGAAGGCGGCGAAAGCCTGGCTCATCGTCGCGGCTGTTCTTGCCCCGCAATGGGGGTGTCGTCGCGGTTGCCCCATTCGGCCCAGGAGCCGTGATAGGCACGAACATTCGGGAACTCGAGCAACCGAGCCACCATATAAGACAGGCCTGAACGGTGGTGGGTCTGGCAGTGGGTGATGATGTGCCGGTCGGGCGTGATCCCGTGCTCGGCCAGCAGCGCCGTCAGATCCTGGCAGAGCCGCAGATTTCGGTTTGCATCTTTGAGCGCCATCCAGTCCAGATTCACAGCGCCGGGAATGTGTCCAGCGCGCCGCGAGCCACTTTTCAGGCCGTTGAATTCTTCGCTTGAACGCACGTCCCAGATGATCTGCTGCGGATCGTCGATCGCGATCAGGACGTCGGCCACTTCGGCCACAGGTGCAAGGTTCAGCGTCAGGGCAACGTTGCGCGCCGCAGGTGCATGGCCGTTTCCCGCCTCCAGCAGCAGACCGGCGGCGTGCCAGCTGTGAATTCCGCCGTTGAGGTAGGACCATCGCTCGTGACCGATGATGTCCAGCGTCCATGCCATCCGTCCGGCCCAGCCGCCACCTTCGTCATCGTAGACGACGATGTCCATATCCGGATCGTATCCCAGCCGTCCAAACAGGGCCTCGAGCCTCTCGAGGTCTGGCAGGCGCCCGCTGGCGGGCGGTGTGCCGTCCACCAACTCTCGTGGTTCAACCAGCATCGCGTCTGGAAGATGCGCCTGCACGTAGTTGGCTGCGTCGCCGATATGAAGCAACAGCCTGTTTGTCGAACTGGCCGCGTGCAGGGCCTCGGGCTCAACGACTTGTACGTTCGTGATTGGAATACCGTGCGGTTTGTTAGCGGGTGCCCATCTTAGCTGAGATCACGGTGGTGGGCGCGGCGCCTATGGCACAATAGCGTCTCGAACACGTTGGAGGCCGTAGTGCCGGCGAATCTCGTTTGGATGGATCTGGAGATGACGGGTCTCGATCCCGAGACGGACGTCATCATCGAGATGGCGACGATCATTACCGACAACGATCTGAATATTCTTGGCGAAGGCCCGGTCCTCGCGGTCAGTCAGCCCGAGGAGAAGCTCGCCGCCATGGACGAGTGGAATACCAGCCATCACACGAAGTCAGGCCTGGTTGAGCGCGTTCGCCACTCCGGCGTGTCCGAGCGCGAGGCCGAGGCTCAGACTCTGGCGTTCATCGAGGGGCACCTGGAAAAGAACGTCTCGCCGTTGTGTGGCAATACCATCTGGCAGGATCGGCGCTTTCTGACCCGCTACATGCCAGCGCTCGAGGCTTACCTGCACTACCGCAATATTGATGTCAGCAGCATTAAAGAGCTGGTCGCACGGTGGCGTCCGGATCTGTTGCCGGGTTTCGGCAAAACCAATCAGCATACGGCGCTGGCAGACATCCGGGAGTCTATCGAGGAACTGAAGTACTACCGCGAGCACTTCATCCGATTGGATTAGTCCTGGGTTCGTGGTCTGCCTGGTGATTGAGTAGGTCGAGCGCCCAGTCGATGTGTTCGGCGACCATCGCAGAAGCACCATTGCGCGCGGTTTTAAGCGCAGATACAGCGTCTTCGCTGGCGCTGCCGTTGCCGAGCGCCACGGCGAGATTTCGTTGCCACTGCTCGTAGCTGATCCGACGAATCGCCGAGCCGCGCGTATTTTCCTCGAACGTTTCCCGCGACCATCCGAACAGCGTCACCAGGGTCTCGGCATCAAGCTGGTGGCGCGGTGAAAACTCCTGCTCGCTGGTCGTGTTTGGCTGGCGATTCCACGGACAGAAGAGCTGGCAGTCGTCACAACCGAACACGCGATTTCCGATCAGGGCACGCAACGGCTCAGGTATGGCGTCCTTGAGTTCAATCGTCAGATACGAAATACACCGGCGTGCGTCGAGCTGTTTTGGCCCGACGATGGCGCCCGTTGGACACACCGTGATGCAGGCTTTGCAGTTGCCGCAGTGATCGGTTGTCTGGGGTGCATCTATCGGCAGCGGCAGGTTTGTGAAAATTTCACCCAGAAAAAACCAGGACCCCGCTGCACGGTTTAGCAGCAGGGTATGCTTGCCGATCCAGCCGAGCCCGGCTTTTTCCGCCAACGCCTTTTCGAGCACTGGTGCGGAATCGGTAAACGCTCGATAGTTTGCCCCGATCTCGCTCGCCGCTGAGTCAATTCGGCGGGCGAGTTTTGCCAGCCGCCCACGCACCACCTTGTGGTAATCGCGACCGAGCGCGTAGCGGGACACATAGCCGCGATCCTTGTCGTTCAGCACGTCCATAGGTCGGCTGTCATCGGGCAGGTAATCCATTCGTACTGCGATTACCCGGCAGGTGTGCGATTCGAGTTGTTCCGGGTGCAGGCGTTTTTCGAGGTTGCGTTCCAGATAACCCATGGATCCCTGAAAACCTTTGCGCAGCCATGCCCGCACATGAGGTTCGTGCTCTGACAGGTCTACGTCGGTGACGCCAAGTTGCTGGAATCCCAGTTCCTCCGCCCAGGAGTCGAGTGCGTTTCTGAGCTGAAAAAGAGTGGTCATCGACGGGCTGCGGGATCCTAAAGCCTGCCAGTATAATGCTTCGTAAATCGAAGGAGTGAGTCCTGGAACAGATCTACACAGGTACCGAGTGTCGCGAACTCGACAGACTCGCCATCGAGGACCATGGCATCGCCGGTTTTGAGCTCATGCTGCGGGCCGGGCGCGCGGCTTTCACGGAATTATTGAATCGCTGGCCGGGGGCGGGCTCGCTCAGCATTTGCTGCGGTAAGGGCAACAATTCGGGCGATGGCTACATCATCGCCGGCCTCGCGCTCGAAATTGGTGTCTCGGTAGAACTCGTGCAGCTTGGCGATCCAGGCCAGCTGGTCGGGACGGCTGCCCAGGCCCGTGATTGGGCTCTCAGTCGAGGAGTCGAGATTCTTTCCGGACCAACAGATGGGTTACGCGGCGACGTCGTTGTCGACGCATTGCTCGGGACGGGCATTGTCGGCGACCTGCGGCCGGCGTATCAGGATATGGTCAAGGTCATCAATCAGAGCGGGAGTGGCGTGCTCGCGGTAGACGTTCCGACGGGTGTAGATCCAGATACCGGTTCTGCGTGTGAGACGTCCGTGCGCGCGGATGTTACGGTCACCTTCATTGGGCGCAAGCTGGGCTTGTACACCGGGCCGGGCGTTTCGCTTCGAGGCGATGTGGTTTATGCGCGGTTGGGCGTCCCCGATGAGGTGTTTCGATCCGGACAAGGCTGTTCGTTGCTGCGTTACGAGGGCTTAGAAGTACTCAAAAAGCGCGATGCCAATGCATACAAACAGGCTCTTGGCCACGTGGCGATCGTCGGCGGTGATCAGAGCATGGGCGGGGCTGCCCTGATGGCCGGTGAAGCGGCACTTCGAGTCGGTGCCGGTCTTGTGAGCATCGTAACGAGGGCTGGCCATCGGCCGGCCATACTGGCGCGCCGCCCGGAGTTGATGGTGGTGGATGCTGATGATGACGACGCGCGCAGGGAACTGTTAACGAGGGCGACCACGCTCATTGTGGGGCCGGGTCTAGGGCGTTCGAGTTGGGGTCACCGGCTGCTGGAGGAGGCCATTGGCCTGGGTAAGCCGCTTGTGCTCGACGCGGATGGTTTGCACGGCTTTGTTACGCTTGGTCTGCGTTCGTCCGGACCGATCATCGTCACGCCCCACGCCGGCGAGGCGGCGGTGATGCTCGAGACAACACCAAACGACATTCAGTCCGACCGGATCGAGGCGGCCAAACAACTGGCAGAGCGCGTATCCGGAGTTGCCGTGTTGAAGGGCGCCGGAACCGTCATTGCCGAAAGTGGCGGCGACGGCCCATCTCTGCTGGGGGTGTGCGGGCATGGCAACCCGGGTATGGCAAGCGCCGGCATGGGTGATGTCCTGAGCGGTGTGATTGGCGCTCTTCTGGCGCAACACCTCACGCTAGCGCAAGCGGCCATACGTGGTGTTTGCCTGCACAGTGCGGCGGCCGATGTTGCCGCACAACAAGTCGGGCAACGCAGTTTGCTGGCTACCGATCTGGTGCCCGCCATAATAGACATATTGCACGGTGGCGAGCAGACGTGAGCAGTTGGTGGTAGCCAAAATACACGAAGAGTCAGTGTTTCTCGTCGATGCAGAGGCCACGGTCGACTACGGACGTAAGCTTGCCGCCCGCCTTGAAGCGGGCGCGCTGGTGTACCTCAGTGGGGAGTTGGGCGCTGGCAAGACGACCCTGGTCAGAGGCATACTGCGGGGACTCGGTTACTCGGGTTCGGTCAAGAGCCCCACCTATACGTTGCTTGAGCCGTACGATTTGCCAACGCTTGCCGTATATCATTTTGATTTCTATCGAATCGGCGACAGTCGCGAACTGGAGTTCATCGGGATCGATGAACTTATGGACAGCGACGCGGTAAAGCTCGTCGAATGGCCGGAACGCGGCGCCGACCGCATTCCGGTCGCGGACGTTCAAATCTCCCTGCAGGTTGACAACGAGGGCCGTCGAATTGAAGTTTCGATTACTCGTTAGCTGGTTGACGTTGGCTTGTTTCGCGATTCCGGCAGGCGCCGGGGAGCTGGAAGGTGTGCGCATGCACGAGGCCCCTGACTACACGCGCGTGGTCTTCGATACCACCGGCTCGGTCGGCTACCATCTGTTTGTTCTGACCAACCCGCATCGGGTTGTCATCGATCTTGAGAATACCCGCGCTGAAAACGGATTCGATCCTTCCCTGGTTTCGGTAAATCCGAAGCGCGTCAGGGGACTGCGGGCTTCGCCGCGAGGGCAGGACTACCGGGTGGTACTGGACGTGACAAAGCCGCTCAAGCCCAAGGCATTCACGTTGCAGCCAGTTCCGCCATACGGACACCGGCTGGTCATAGATTTGTATGGCGCCCAGCGCAGCGCCGGGCCAGTCGCCGCGCCGCGAAAGGACACCAAGCGTGATGTGGTAATCGCGATTGACGCCGGACACGGAGGTGAGGATCCGGGTGCGACCGGCTCCCGCCGGATCCGCGAGAAGGACGTCGTACTCAAGATCGCTCGAGTGCTTGCCGGTAAACTCGACGCAGCCAGCGGGTATCGAGCTGTGCTGGTGCGCACCGGCGACTACTACGTTTCGTTGCGCAAGCGCGTAAACATCGCCCGTCAGGCCCGCGCAGACCTTTTCGTATCCATCCACGCCGATGCGTTCGACAGCCCGAAGGTTTCAGGCGCGTCGGTCTATACGCTGTCCGACAAAGGCGCCACGAGCGAAACAGCGCGCTGGCTGGCGGAAAACGAGAACCGCTCAGATCTCATTGGCGGTGTGGGCGACGTCAGCCTTGATGACAAAGACGATTTACTGGCGCACGTGCTGCTCGATCTTTCTATGGATGCAAATCGCTCTGCCAGCATTCAGGCGGGCGAATCCGTACTCGATCGGCTGGGCGTCGTTGCCAAGATGCACAAGCGCCGAGTGGAACAGGCTGGCTTCGTCGTTCTGAAATCACCGGATATTCCATCAGTACTGATCGAAACCGGCTTTATCTCCAATCCTGCCGAAGCGCGACGCCTGCATAGCAGCGCCTATCAACAAAAACTCGCGACAGCGCTCTACGATGGTATCCGCGACTACATGGCTCAGTCGGCTCCGCCGGGTACGCTGGTGGCCTGGCAACGCGAGCGCGGTGGTGATCGCTACACAATCAAACGCGGCGATACGCTGTCGGCGATCGCCGTGCGATACGGGACCAGCGCGCGGCGGATCAAGGAGACCAACGGCATTGCTACCGACAGAATCCGGGTCGGCCAGGTCATCGTCATTCCGGCCTCCTGAGGGGTAGTGGACACGTTTGACGGGCACGTTAACCGTGCACGGCACCTTTCGATTGAGGGCACCGCAGCTTTCGATTGCGGGCACCGTATCATCTTGCGCGCCCCATCTGCGAGAATGCGCGAATGCCAGGACGCATACACCCGCTTGATGACTTCGTCGCCAATCAGATCGCTGCTGGTGAGGTGGTTGAACGGCCCGCTTCGCTCGTCAAAGAGTTGGTTGAGAACAGTCTGGATGCAGGTGCGACCCACATTCAGGTCCAAACCGAACTCGGCGGCGTGAAGCGGGTAATGGTGAGAGACGATGGCCGGGGGATCGAAGCTGACGATCTGCGGCTGGCGCTGGCACCCCACGCCACCAGCAAGATTGACAAGGCAGAAGACCTGCTCAGCGTTTCGACCCTGGGGTGTCGAGGTGAGGCGTTGGCCAGTATCGCCTCGGTGGCTCGAGTCGCGATCAGCTCCAGGGTCGCCGAGGCGGATCATGGCTCCATGCTCGAGGTGCATGGCGGTCGGGAGGTGGGGTTTGGCCCGCGGGCGCATCCTCTTGGCACCAGCGTCGAAGTGCTGGATCTCTTTTTCAACACCCCGGCGCGGCGCAAGTTCCTGAAGGCCGAGCGCACCGAGCACAATCATGTCGACCAGGTGTTGCGGCGCGCGAGCCTCGGCCACTTCGATGTGAGTTTCGAGCTGAGCCAGGGTGCAGATCGCGCTCCGCTGGTCTTGCCGGCGGGCGATCCCGAGCGGCGTCTTGCGCGCGTGCTGAGCGAAGCGTTTGTGACCCGGTCGGTAATCGTTGACGAACTCGCAGGCGATTTCAGGCTTTGGGGCTGGGTCGGACTGCCGACTCACTCCCGCAGCCAGGCGGATCAGCAGTATTTTTTCGTTAACGATCGAGCGGTGCGTGACAAGCTGGTAGCGCATGCCATTCGCCAGGCGTACCGGGACGTTCTCTTTCATGGGCGCCAGCCGGTGTTCGCGTTGTATCTGGAGCTTGGGCCGGGCGGCGTTGATGTCAACGTGCACCCCACCAAATACGAAGTCCGGTTTCGGGACGCCCGCTCGGTTCACGATTTCATCTTTTCGACATTGAACCGCGCGTTACGAGAGGTGCGACCCGGCATGGTACCGGCACCCGTTGCCGAGGTGGATTCGCCGGCCGGCATCGGGGTTGGCGGGTACGCGGCTGATCCTGTTCAGGGAAGGCTGGGTTTGCGCTCCGACAGACATGCCGGTCCGCCTCCTTTGCATGCTGCTCCGACCGGGTTGAGCCTTGCCGAGGCGTTTGCAGCTTACGACGCTCCTGACGGCGGCAAGCAGATTCCCCCGATGGGGTTCGCGCTCGCGCAGTTGCATGGGGTTTATATTCTCGCGCAGAACGAGCACGGCCTGGTTCTGGTGGATATGCATGCGGCGCATGAGCGCATCACCTATGAAAAGCTCAAGCAGCAGAGCGCCCTCAATTCGGTACCCCAGCAGCGGCTGCTGGTGCCCATCGCGGTGGATGTCAGCGAGGCGGAAGCCGATGCGCTTGCCGAAGTTGCCGACATGCTCGCGGCGATTGGCCTGGTGGTAGATCGCAGCGGCCCCCAGAGCGTCACGGTACGCGAGGTACCGGCGTTGCTCGCGGGCGGAGACGCGGCCCATTTGTTGCGCGATGTGCTCTCGGACCTGATGGAATTTGGGTCAAGTGAGCGTATCAGAGACAGCCAGGACGACCTGTTGTCGACCATGGCCTGTCATGGATCCGTGCGCGCGAACCGCCAGTTGAGCATTGCGGAGATGAATGGTTTGTTGCGCGAGATGGAACACACCGACAACGCCGGGCAGTGCAATCACGGCCGCCCGACGTTCATGGTGCAGTCCATGGGCGACCTTGATCGGCTGTTTTTGCGCGGCCAATAGGCCCGGTCTTGTCTGACCTTGATCTGAATTCGTCGCGCATCGTACTTGTCGTCACCGGACCCACTGCGGTCGGAAAGTCCGAGATCGCCGTCGAGATTGCCCGGCAGGTGCCCTCGGTGCTCATCAGCATGGACTCGGCTCTGGTGTACCGGGGCATGGATATCGGTACCGCCAAACCAGGACCTGAGCTCCTTCAAGCCTATCCCCATGCATTGGTGAACATTCGCGATCCGGCAAATCCGTATTCCGCCGCGGAGTTTGTGCGGGATGCCGATGCGCTGGTGATTCAGGCACGGGCTGCGCAGCGCCTGCCCATTCTTGTCGGCGGCAGCATGATGTACCTTCGCGCGTTTCGCGACGGTCTCGCCGAGTTACCCGGAGCGGATGTACAGATTCGCGCCGGGATCGCGCGCGAGGCTTCCTCCCGGGGCTGGGCGGCCCTGCATCAGGAACTTGTCGAGGTGGATCCCGAGGCGGCGGCCGATATCCATCCCAACAACCCCCAGCGACTTCAGCGCGCATTGGAGGTATACCGAATTACCGGGCGGCCGATTTCTGACTTCTGGAACGCGCAATCCGACGCTGCTTTTGGACACCGCCTGGGGGGTGATCTGCGGGTTGCCGGCGTGATTCCCGATGACCGGTCCCGACTTCATCTCCGCATTGGCGAACGGTTTTCGCAGATGCTCGAGCAGGGACTCATAGCCGAGGTAAAGGCACTCAAGGAGCGTGGTGACCTCAGCGCTGAGCTGCCATCCATGCGGGCTGTGGGCTACCGTCAGGTCTGGGATTTTCTGGAGGGAGCGTTCCCGGCATCGCAGCTCTACGAGCGAGGTGCCGCCGCCACCCGCCAGCTCGCAAAACGCCAGCTTACGTGGCTGCGGGGTTGGTCGTGGGTCAATTTCTTCCAATGGGGTGATTCCCGCCAGCTCGCAACCGCGATCCTTCGGCACATTCAGGAGGATCCGGCCCCGCGCGGGCACCTTGAATTATCGTGAGGGTGTCGCCATAGTAAATTCCCAACAATAAGGATCGCGCTGTATCCCGGAACCTTTCGCCCAGTCGCACCATTAAACCTGTGGGCGAAGGACCTGTGGGCGGAGTCTGTTCGCTGCGGGAGGCGCTGCAAGGAGACTGCAATGTCAAAAGGGCAATCACGACAAGACCCTTACCTGAACACGCTGCGCAAGGAGCGGGTTCCCGTCTCTATCTATCTGGTCAACGGCATCAAGCTGCAGGGTCAGATTGAATCATTCGACCAGTTCGTGGTATTGCTTCGCAATTCCGTGAGCCAGATGGTGTACAAACACGCTATCTCTACCGTGGTTCCCTCGCGCGACGTTCGGTTGTCGGGTGCCAACGGGGGAGACGAAGCGGTTGAAGAGCCGCCCGAATCCAGCTGAGTCGGATGGCCGGGAATGGCAGCCCGGTAGCCGGCTCGAGGAGTATGATTGTTTTTTGAACGTCCTGATGCAGGCCGCAAAGCGATTCTGTTGCAGGTCCACTTCAAAAGTCCGTCCAGAAAAGACACGCCAACATCGGCAGATGCCCGCAGCGAAGCGCTGGAACTCGCGCGCACCGCTGATATCGAAGTCTGCCGAGTGGTGAGCGCGTCTCGCCGGGCACCGCACCCGAAATCGTTTGTAGGACCGGGCAAGGTGGCGGAAATCGCCGCGGACCTGGCAGAAACGGGCGCGGACCTGTT
Source organism: Pseudomonadales bacterium (assembly GCA_046582225.1). Lineage (GTDB taxonomy): Bacteria > Pseudomonadota > Gammaproteobacteria > Pseudomonadales > Azotimanducaceae > JAYGEV01. Next base: position 6,163 of record JAYGEV010000085.1, on the reverse strand, counting down.
GATCGTGAATCATGACCTGGGCGCTTCTCAACAACGCGAACTTGAGGGCGAACTCAAATGCCGGGTGATAACCCGTACCGAGCTCATCCTGGATATATTTGCGGCTCGCGCGCGCAGCTATGAAGGGCAGCTGCAGGTGGAACTCGCCCAGCTCAAACACGCACAAACCCGGCTGGTCAGGGGCTGGACCCATCTGGACCGACAAAAAGGTGGCACAGGCCTGCGTGGTGCGGGTGAGACCCAGATCGAGATGGACCAGCGAATGCTCAAACGCCGCATCAAACGGGTACAGGGCAAGCTCGCTCAGGTCGCCAGGCGCCGGGATCAGAATCGTCAGAGTCGGCGTCGCGCGCAGACCCGAACGGTGTCAATGGTCGGATACACCAACGCGGGAAAATCGACGCTTTTCAATGCACTCACCCAGGCGAATGTGGTGACCGAGGACAAGCTGTTCGCGACGCTGGATCCGACCATGCGCCGCTTGTCCGTACCCGGGGCTGGCGAGATTGTGCTCAGCGATACCGTTGGTTTCATCAATCACCTCCCGCACGATCTGGTGGACGCCTTCAAGGCGACGCTGGAGGAGGTCAGCAATGCGGATCTGCTGTTGCACGTGGTTGACGCCAGCTGTCTGGATTGTGCTGAGCGGGTAGCCCAGGTCAACGAGGTGCTCGCCGAGATCGGCGCGCTGGAATTGCCGACTATCACGGTCCTCAACAAGATCGACGTGCTCGGCGCAGGCGTGCCGGTTGATGTCGAACCGCCTCGTCACCCATCCGGATTGCCGCGCGGCGACGGTGACAAATCGGTCGACGTCAGCGCATTGACCGGCTTCGGGCTGGAGCGGTTGATCGCGACCATCGGCAGGCGGTTGGGTGTAGTGCCGGAGCCGGCGGAGGTTTTTCTCTCAGCAGAAGATGGCGAAACCCGGGCGTGGCTGTACCGCATTGGGGCCGTGATTCACGAGGGGCTGACCGAGGACGGGCGGGTGGCATTGAAGGTTCGCGCAGATGCCCGGGTGCTCGAACGCCTGGGTCGCACCCCGAGAGTCTTGTTGCAGGTGAACGAGGCCATGCCTAGAATCTCGCCTCTACCCAACTAACTTATATGGAGCACCACGAAATGGCTTGGAATGAGCCCAGTGGCGGTGACAAAGACCCGTGGGGAAGCCGGGGCCAGCAAGGCCCGCCGGATCTCGATGAGGCTTTCAAGAAGCTGCAGGCGCAGCTTGCCGGAATTTTTGGTGGTGGGCGCGGTGGCGGTAGCACTACCGGCCGCGGTCTAAGTGCCGGCATGGTGGGCGGGTTGCTGCTACTCGTTGCAGTTGGCTACGGCCTGTTTGGCATATACCAGGTGGATGCGCAGGAACGCGGGGTGGTGTTCCGCTTCGGGGCGGCGCTGGACGATATCGTTCTCCCGGGCCTGCACTGGAATGCACCGCTCATCGACGTGGTGGAAAAGGTCAACGTCACTCGCATGAACTCGGTCAAACACACGGCGCTGATGCTCACCGAAGACGAGAACATTGTCGATGTGAGCCTCACCGTTCAGTTTGTGGTCAGCGATCCAAGAGCGTTTCTGGTGGAGGTGAAAAACCCCAACGTGAGCCTCGGCCACGCTACTGAGAGCGCGCTGCGCCACGTGGTTGGCAGCTCCGGCATGGACGATGTGATCACCTCGGGACGTGCGGCCATCGCCGCCGAAGTGCAGGAACGGCTGCAGAGCTACCTCGACGCGTACGGCACCGGCATTCTGGTGGACACGGTTAATATCGACGAAAGCGCACCGCCAAATCAGGTGGTCGATGCGTTCAACGATGTGCAGAAGGCCAAGGAGGATGAACAGCGGGTCATCAACGAGGCGAATGCGTACGCGGAAAGCATCATCCCGGAATCCCGCGGCGAGGCGCAAAAACAGATCGAGCAGGCCAATGCCTATCGGGATCAGGTCATCGCGCGCGCCTCGGGTGAGGCGAATCGCTTCGAAAAACTTCTTGGCGAGTATCAGCTCGCAAAGGAGGTTACCCGCGATCGGCTATACATCGATGCCATGGAGTCGGTATTGAGCCGCTCATCGAAAATCATGATCGATGTCAAGGGCGGCAATAATCTGTTGTATCTGCCATTGGACCGCTTGGGCCAATCGGGCTCTGCGGTGACTGGCGCGAACCAGGAGACCGTGCGCAGCATCGCTGATGCGGTCCTGCGTGAGGTAAACGATCGCATCTCCAGCGGTCGACTCCGCGACAACCGATAGGATTGATCATGAATTTACGAAACCTCATTTTCATCGTCATCGCATTCGTTGCGCTGCTGCTGGTGACCAACTCCATCTACACCGTACACGCCACCGAACGTGCAATTCTGTTGCGCTTCGGCGCGGTCAGTGTGGCGGATGTGCCCCCTGGGCTGCATTTCAAGTTGCCGCTGGCCGAAGAAATCAAAAAAGCCGATGGCCGGGTTCTCACGCTGGATTCCAGCCCCGAGACGTATTACACGCTCGAAAAGAAACCGCTGATCGTCGACTCGTTCGCCAAGTGGCGGATCGTCGATGTTCGCAAGTACTACACCGCAACCTCGTTTGACGAGCGTCGCGGCGAGCGGTTGCTTCAGGAGCGGGTGAGCGAGGGGTTGCGTAACCAGATCAGCCGTCGCGACATGCACGAAGTGGTATCGGGTGAGCGCGATCAACTCATGCACGAACTGTTGTCTGACCTCAACGCGGTTATGGCGGAGGCTGTCGGCATCGAGGTAATCGATGTGCGCGTCAAACGCATCGACCTGCCAACCGACGTTTCGGCCTCGGTCTACGATCGAATGAACTCCGAGCGGCAGATCGAAGCCCGCCAGTATCGTGCTCAGGGTCGCGAATTGGCTTTGGGGATTCGGGCGGATGCAGAACGCCAGACCGTGGTCATCGAGGCAAATGCCTATCGGGAAGCCGAGCAGCTTCGCGGTGATGGCGATGCCAAATCGGCCAACATCTACGCGGAAGCGTTCAACAAGGATCCGGAGTTTTATAAATTCACCCGCAGCATCAATGCTTACGCCAAAATCTTCTCGAACAAGGGCGATGTGCTGGTGCTGGATCCTTCGAGCGAGTTCTTCCAGTACCTGGGAAGCGACGGGGGCTGACACCGGCGGATTTTGAATGGGCCGCTCGGCCCTGGTGACGGACCGAATACTCATGGCCAATCGAAACTGGCGCTTGCCCGATGGGGTGGACGAATTGCTGCCGCCCGCTGCTTGGGAGTTGGAGCGGGTTCGGCGTGAGGTGCTGGACGTTTTTCACGCGTGGGGTTTCGATTACATCGAGCCGCCGATTATCGAATACCTCGATGCGCTCCTGGTCGGAACCGGGCCGGATCGCGGTCATCAGGACGACCTGGATCTGCAAACTCTGAAGGTGGTGGATCAGCGCAGTGGGCGAATGCTCGGCGTGCGTTCAGACCTGACCGCCCAGGCTGTGCGAGTTGATGCGCACAGCCGGCCAAGGGCCGGTGTGCAGCGATTGTGTTATGCCGGTGCCGTGGTCCACGCCAACCCGGCTGCCCCGCTTGATTCGCGGGTGCCGATCAAAGCCGGTGCCGAGATCTTCGGCGCGGACGGGGTCAGCGCCGACGCCGAGGTCATCGCGCTGTTGGTGGAAGTACTTCGTGTTGTCGGCATCGCGGAGCCGGTACTGGTACTGGGACACATGGGTATCTATCTGAGCCTGGTCGAGCCGCTCGGCCTGGACGTGGATGCCGAGCGTGACCTATTCGCCGCCGTTCAGAGCAAATCCGAGGCAGATATTGCGGCGCTGTTGCGCGGCCGTCCCCAGGCCGCGCTCATTGAACGGCTTCCAACTCTGATGGGCGGTCGGGAAGTGCTGATGGAGGCACAATCATTGTTCCGGGACGCTCCGGCTGGAGTGTCCGATGCCGCGGCTGCGCTCGCTGACCTGGCAGACGAGGTAGAAGATCGCTGCTCGGGCGTGACGCTGCGTTTCGATCTCGCTGAGCTTGCGGGTTATGGATACCACAACGGCCCGGTATTCTCGGCCTACCAGGCCGATCTTGGACGCGCGCTTGCTCGTGGCGGTCGCTACGACGGTATTGGTGCTGCGTTTGGGCGGGGACGTCCCGCCACCGGGTTCGACGTCAGTCTGACTCAGCTGGTTGGCGATCCGCCCGCCGAGACCGGTATCTGGGCGCCGTGGCCGAACGGCGCGACGTCATCCGCCGCAACAGATGGGGCGGGCGCGCTGGCAACCGAGGTCAAAGCCCTGCGTGCGGCCGGTGAGCGGGTGGTGTCAGCCCTCGATGCGGCCGACACCGCACCGCCGGACTGCGATCGGCAGTTGCGCTACGCGTCCGGTGCGTGGAACGTGGTGGAATTCGATTGACTCGATTTAGCCAGGAGCAAAGGCAACTTAGCAGTCATGGGACGTAACGTAGTAGTCATCGGCACCCAGTGGGGTGACGAGGGTAAAGGTAAGGTGGTCGATCTGCTCACCGAACAGGTTGCCGCTGTTATTCGATTTCAGGGTGGGCACAACGCCGGACACACGCTGGTGATCGACGGCGAAAAGACTGTGTTGCACCTGATCCCGTCAGGAATCCTGCGTCCGCAGGTCCAATGCTTCATCGGCAATGGCGTGGTGCTCGAACCCAACGCCCTGATGGAAGAGGTCAAAGGCCTCGAAGCGCGCGATATCCCGGTGCGCGAACGATTGCGCATCAGCCCCGCCTGTCAGCTCATACTGCCCTATCACGTGAAACTCGATCTCGTTCGGGAGGAGCGTCGCGGTAACCAGAAGATCGGTACAACCGGACGCGGAATCGGACCGGCATACGAGGACAAAGCAGCTCGGCGCGGGGTGCGCCTGGGGGATCTGTATTACTGGCAGGAATTCGCCGCCAAGTTGTCGGAGGTCATGGAGTATCACAACTTCATGCTGGAAAGTTACTACAAGACCGCTCCCGTGGACTTATCCCAGACGCTCGATCAATGCGCACAGGTCGCCGAGCAGATTCGACCCATGGTGGCCGACATCGTGCCGCTGTTGCACGATCTGCGCGGGCGTGGTGAGAACCTGCTGTTCGAGGGCGCTCAAGGCGCGCTGCTCGATGTAGACCTCGGCACCTATCCGTTCGTTACCTCGTCGAACACCACCGCGGGCGGTACCGCGGTTGGCAGCGGCTTCGGGCCGCGCTATCTCGACTATGTGCTTGGCATTACCAAGGCCTATGCCACCCGAGTCGGGTCAGGCCCGTTCCCGACCGAATTGTTCGACGCAATTGGCGAGGGGCTGGCAAAGCGTGGTCACGAGTTTGGCTCGACCACAGGCCGGCCCCGGCGCTGCGGTTGGTTCGACGCAGTGGCTCTGCGCCAGGCGGTACAGATCAACAGCATATCCGGATTGTGCCTGACTAAGCTTGATGTGCTTGACGGGCTGGAGCAGATCCGTATCTGCGTGGGTTATCAAAGCGAGTCCGGGGTCGATGCCGAACCGCGGTTTGGCAGCGAATACTATTCGCAGATCAAACCAGTTTACGAAGATGTGCCGGGCTGGAAGGAATCCACGGTTGGCGTTCAGCGCTACCAGGATCTGCCGAAGAATGCGAAGGCATACCTGAAGCGCGTCGAGGAGACCGTCGGTGCACCGATTGATATCATCTCGACCGGTCCGGATCGCACCGAAACGATAATCCTTAAGGACCCTTTTACCTCGTAACGGTTGTAGCGATTTCTCGCCGAGAACGAAACCAGGAGCGCCAGATGGCATTGGACTCAAAACTGTTAGAACTGCTCGTGTGCCCGGTGACTAAGGCATCCCTGACCTACCGCAAAGAAATCGATGAGCTGTGGTGTCGTGCCAGCGGTCTTGCCTACCCGATCCGCGACGGTATTCCGGTGATGCTCGAAGACGAGGCGAGACAACTCACAGCCGAAGAGCGTGACAGCCTGCGCGTGGAGGACTGATCGCCGATGGGCACGGTGCGCAGGTAGCTGTGCGCTCGCGTTACGATTGGTTACAATCGGGTGCCGGATTGGGGGGACATTCGGGCTAAGTAGCTTCCTGCAGTAACTTCCTGCATAAGAGATTAGAGGACTGGCACATGAACAAACCGGAGCTCGTAGCGGATTACGACTTGCCCGATATTGCAAGTCGAGAGCTT
>JAYGEV010000081.1:0-7945 GCA_046582225.1 Pseudomonadales bacterium | reverse complement strand
AACGAAAACAAAGATAGCGAACACGAAGCTGAAGTAGGTGGCCGGTACGCAAAGTACGTGCTCGGCGTGCTCATTCTTGTCTACGTCTTCAATTTCATCGATCGGCAAATCCTTTCGATACTCGCCGAAGAAATCAAGGCGGATCTGGGAATCTCAGACGCCGACATCGGCTTCCTGTACGGGACCGCGTTCGCCGTGTTCTATGCCGTGTTCGGGATTCCGCTGGGTCGTCTGGCGGATACCTGGGTGCGCAAGAACCTGATCTCGGTGGGGCTGGGGTTCTGGAGCGTGATGACCGCGCTGTCCGGCACTGCACGCAGCTTTTCGGGTCTGGCCGTTTTTCGATTCGGCGTGGGGATCGGCGAGGCGAGCGCGACCCCGGCTGCTTTTTCGATGCTCTCGGATTACTTCTCGCCGCGCGTGCGAGCAACTGTGCTGGCGATCTACTCCAGCGGAGTTTACATCGGCGCAGGTATTGGATTGTTTCTCGGCGGGGTGATCGTCGACTACTGGAATGGAGCGTATCCGGACCCGGCGACCGCACCGTTTGGGCTCAAAGCCTGGCAAGCCGCTTTTTTCGCGGTGGGGATTCCGGGACTGCTCATGGCGGTGTGGGTGTGGACGCTCAAGGAGCCGCAACGCGGAATCAGCGAAGGCCTCGTCACCGAGCAGCACCCGCATCCGTTCCGGGAGGCGGGGCGCTCGTTGTTTTCGGTACTGCCGCCGTTCACGTTTTTTTCGCTGTTGAGCAACGGTGGCATCCGTGCGGCGGCTACGAACCTGGTCGCTGTTGCCATCGTCGGGGGATGCGCTTATGGGGCAAATGCGCTCACCGACACCCCGAATCAGTGGATCGCGTTGGGAATAGGGGCCTATGCCGCGATTTCGTGGGTGCATGGCCTGAAGCTGTCTGACCCGGCGGCGTTTGCGATGATGTTTGGTTCCCGGACGTTCGTGCTGATCACTTTGGGTTTTCCCTGCATATCCTTCGTTACCTATGGCGTGGGGTTCTGGAGCCCGCCGTTCATGCTGCGTGTGCATGACGTGTCGCTATCCGAAGCCGGCATTATTTTGGGCGCTGGTTCCGCACTTGGCGGGTGGTTGGGCATTACGATTGGCGGGATACTTTCTGACCGGCTAAGATCTCGAACCGTCAACGCACGGCTCTATGTCGCGTTGTCGGTTCCCTTGTTGTCGGCACCGTTTGCGATCCTGTTCGTAACCACGGGCAATGTTTGGGTTGCCTACGCCAGCGCGTTTGGGTTCAGCATTTTTTCACCCATGTGGATTGGCGCCGCCGCCAGCACCGTTAACGATCTTGTCATGCCGCGAATGCGTGCACTCGCCTCCGCCTATTACATCCTCATGATCACTTTTATCGGTCTCGCACTGGGTCCCTATCTCATCGGCCAGGTGAGTGACATCTACATCAATCAGGGCCTCACTGATGGCGATGCATTGCGGCTGGCCATGCTCTGGAGTTGCATCATGCTCGGCGTCAGCATGATTTTTCTGGTCGGCGCGCTGAAGTATCTGGCTGTCGAAGAGGGCAACCGGCTCGAGCGTGCCAAGGCCCTGGGTGAGCCCGTCTCGTAGTGAGGCCGGCGTTGCCGCGGGTCAGCAATCATGCGAATCTGTTTGGCCTGACCGGTCCGAGGGGGAGTCAGTAGTTGGAGCAAACAGGCGAATTTCGAATCGCTGCGACGCGAATGCAGGTGTGGGAGGGTCTCAACGACCCCGACATTCTGGCGCGATGCATTGACGGCTGCCTGTCGATGGAGCGAACCTCTGACGAGCAGTTCGATGCTTCGGTAAAGGCACGATTCGGTCCGGTAAGTGCCACGTTTCAGGCACGGCTGGTGCTCAGCGAGCTGCAACCCCCTGCAAGTTACACACTAACTGCGAACGTCAACGGGGGTCCGGCTGGATTTGGAAAAGGCAGCGCCCAGGTCAACCTCGAAGAAGACAATGGCGCAACACTTCTGCGCTACTCGGTAACGGCAAATGTGGGCGGCAAGCTCGCCCAGGTGGGATCGCGTCTCATCGACGCCGCTGCGCGAAAGATGGCGGACGACTTCTTCTCCAGTTTTGGGCGTGAGATAAGCGGGGAACAACCTTCAGCCGCCGACCCGGTCGCGGCGAAAGACAACGGGTGGGGTCGGTGGAGAATCTGGGCGGTCGTGTGCGCAGCACTGGTCCTGGCGGTCGTCCTTGCATCTTAAAAGGCAGAGAACTCGAGTATGCAGATCAAGATCAACGTCAACGCAAGAGAACACGTACTGGAGGTTCCAGACAATGCACTGCTGGTGGAGGTGATTCGAGAGCACCTGCGCCTCACCGGAACCCATGTCGGGTGCGATACCAGCCAGTGTGGAGCCTGTGTCGTGCACATGGATGGGCGTGCTGTGAAATCCTGTACGGTGCTGGCGGCCCAGGCGAATGGGTCCGAGATCGTCACGATCGAAGGTATTGGCACGCCTGATGATCTGCATCCAATGCAGGCAGCTTTTCGAGAATGCCACGCACTGCAGTGCGGGTTCTGTACCCCGGGCATGATCATGAGCGCCATCGATCTTGTTGAGAACAGTGATTCGCTCGACAACCGGGCCGTACGCGAAGGGCTCGAAGGGAACATCTGCCGTTGCACGGGCTATCACAATATCGTTCGTGCCGTCCTGCAGGTTGCACAAGAGTCCTAAGGAGTCAGATATGAGCGAGACCGCGGGAACGGGCATCGGCGCTTCGGTCAGGCGTAGAGAAGACCTGCGCTTTATTACCGGCCAGGGAAGTTATACCGATGATCTCAATCAGATCGGTCAGGCCTATGCGGTGTTCCTGCGCTCGCCGTACGCGCGCACCCGCATCATTAGCATTGACGCGAGCAAAGCCCTGAGTGTCGAAGGCGTTGTCGGCGTGCTGACGGGTAAAGATATGGTCGATGATGGCCTCGGCGATCTGCCATGCGGCTGGATGATCAAGCAGAAAGACGGCTCCGACATGGTCTCCGCACCACATCCGCCCATGGCCGTGGACGTTGCGAACTACGCCGGCGAGCCGTACGCCATAGTTGTCGCCGAGTCGGTGCAGATCGCCCAGCAGGCAGCAGAACTTGTTGCCACCGATTTCCAGGATTTAGATCCTGTGGTGGATCTGGCCACAGCGGTTAGTTCGGAACAGATTCATGATGGGGTGTTGAGAAATCTGGCCTACGACTGGGAACTCGGCGAAAGGGACGCCACCGAGGCGGCGCTCGCAGTTGCTGCTCACGTTACCCGTATCGACCTGACCAACAACCGGCTGATTCCCAACGCAATGGAGCCCAGAGCCGCGGTCGGTGTTTACGACGCGCCGGCGGATCAATTCACGCTGTACACAACCAGCCAGAATCCGCATCTTGAACGGCTGATACTTTCGGCGTTCGTCCAGGTCGCACCTGAGCACAAGCTTCGGGTCATCGCACCGGATGTCGGTGGTGGGTTCGGTTCGAAGATTGCCGTCTACCCCGAAGAGACGGCCGTGATCTGGGCCGCCAAGAAGTTTGGGCGGCCGATCAAATGGACCGCGGAGCGAAGCGAATCTTTCTTAACCGATGCCCATGGGCGTGATCACATCACTCACGCGGAACTGGGGCTGGATGCGGATGGCCTGTTCACCGCGTTGAAGGTAACCACGACCGCCAACCTGGGGGCGTATCTGTCCTTGTTTGGCTCGGCCGTGCCAACCTATCTGTATGGCACGCTTATGGCGGGACAGTATCGGACCCCGAATATCTATGTCGAAGTGCAGGGTGTGTACACCAACACGACACCCGTGGATGCGTATCGAGGTGCTGGTCGCCCCGAAGCGACCTATGTGGTGGAGCGCATCGTCGAGACAGCGGCGCGCTAACTCGGCATCGACCCGGTGGAGTTACGCAGAAGAAACCTGATTCAACCTGAAGCGTTTCCGTATCAAACACCGGTTGCGCTGGAGTATGACACCGGCGACTACGAGGCCAGTTTGAACAGAGCTCTGGAGCTTGTGGACTACGCTGGATCTCCCGACCGCAAGGCCGCCGCGGCGGCGCGGGGGAAAAGGCGTGGAATTGGACTGGCGTGTTATATCGAAGCGTGCGGTCTTGCGCCGTCGAAGCTGGCGATTCAGCTGGGTGCCGGCGTCGGCCTGTATGAAAGTGGAGAGGTGCGGGTCAACCCAACCGGATCAGTCACCGTATTCACCGGATCACACAGCCACGGTCAGGGCCATGAAACGACGTTTGCGCAGGTGGTTTCAGATCAACTGGGCGTCCCGTTTGATGATGTGGAAATCGTCCACGGCGACACCGGACGTGTCGAGTTTGGTCTGGGTACTTACGGCTCGCGATCACTGGCGGTAGGCGGCTCCGCCCTGGTGGTCGCCGCCGACAAGATTATCGCCAAGGGCAAGCGCATCGCTGCGCACATGCTTCAGACCGATGTTGAGGCCGTTGAGTTTGCTGACGGACGGTTCCAGGTTCGCGACAGCAATCAGTCGCTTGCGTTCGGTGAGGTGGCGTTCGCCGCGTATGTTCCGACGGACTATCCGGAAGATCTCGAACCTGGCCTGTCCGAAAAGGCGTTCTACGATCCGAAAAATTTCACATACCCTGCGGGAACGCACATTGCGGAGGTGGAAATAGACGAAGCAACCGGTGTGGTGGAACTTGTTAACCTCATCGCCGTGGACGACTTTGGCCTCGTCGTCAACCCGATGATCGTCGACGGCCAGGTACACGGCGGTCTGGCACAGGGAGCCGGGCAGGCATTGTTCGAAGACGGTGCCTACGATGGGTTTGGACAGCTGCAGACAGGCAGCTTCATGGACTACTGCATGCCGCGCGCCGACAACGTGCCGGACTTCACTGTCGACACCACGGTCACGCCCTGCACACACAACCCGCTTGGTGTGAAAGGGTGCGGAGAGGCCGGTGCCATTGGTTCACCGGCGGCAATCATGAACGCGGTCACCGACGCGCTCGGGGGCGGCGAGATTTCGATGCCAGCCACACCGGAGAAGATCTGGCGAGCGTTGCAGGGTTCGGGCGGAATCGGAGGGGCGTAGCATCATGTACCAGTTCAACTACCACAAGCCGAGGTCTTTAGAAGAGGCGGTCAACCTGTATCAGGGCGCCGAAGAAGGTGTCTATCTGGCCGGCGGACAGACGATCATTCCCACGATGAAGCAGCGACTGGCGGCGCCAACCGATGTGATCGACCTGGCCGGGATCGAGGGATTGTCCGGAATTGATGTCCAACGCGACGTGATCAGTGTTGGTGCGCTGACCTGTCACGATACGGTGGCCACATCTGCGGAGGTGAACAACCAGCTTCCAGTGCTGGCACAGGTCGCAGGCGAAATCGGAGACGGGCAGGTTCGCAACCGCGGTACGTTAGGTGGCTCGGTGGCCAACAGCGACCCGGCCGCGGACTATCCTGCTGCGGTGATCGCGCTGGGGGCGACAATACACACGCTCTCGCGCAGCATCGCGGCAGATGATTTTTTCAAAAGTCTGTTTGAAACGGCATTGCAGCCCGGCGAGATCATTACTCGCATCGATTTTCCGATTCCAACACGGGCCGCGTATCGGAAGTTTCCTAATCCCGCGTCCCGCTACGCGGTGGTCGGGGTGCTGGTGGCGGACTTCGCCGGCTCGATCCGTGTGGGCGTCACCGGAGCGGGTCCCTGCGCTTTTCGCGCGACGGCCATCGAGGAGGCACTGAACGCCAATCTGGATCCCGCAGCCGTAGATGAAGTGCAGGTGCCCGATGCTACCTTCAACAACGACCTGCATGCGTCGGCGGAATACCGCGCGCATCTGGTCAAGGTTATGGCCGGCCGCGCGGTTCAGGATTTACTCGGCTAATCTTTGGCGAGCGCACCGCACCTGAGGTCATATCTGCCGATTTTCTGGAACTTGAGTAGGCGCTGACCGGTCGCTCTTCTAATCGCTTCTCGCTTGAACTCCGAACTGTAGCGCTTGTAACGCTTCGGCTTTCGTCATTGGACACCTCCTGGCGCTCCTCGCGTGCGTGGACTTCTGTGACTAGCCGCGCGAGCGTCTGATGTGTCCGCTTTGGGAGGTATAACGGACAAACGTACTGGGAACAGCAGAACGATTCAAAAGCGTTTAGCATGCCGCAACGCTTCGGGTTTCTAATTCATTGCCTCCACGTTTGAGCGAGAGTTAATGCTTGAGCGCCAGGCCGGGGGGATTGCTCGTGCGAAGGCTGGCGGCAAGCACAAAGGCACTAGCTGGCGGTCGCCGAGAGAAACATCAGCAGCACTTGTTCGACGGTGTCTGATACACCAGGCATGTAGAGCAGACCCATTACGACAACAACTGTGACGGCAACGCAAAGTATCAGATAGTTCTTGGTTTTCATCTTGTCATACTCCACGTGGTGCCATTTCAAAGATCCAGACGTCACCGGCTTCTACCCCTTCGCGAGCCTCTTTGATTGTTTCTGGGGAGGCATTGCCTCCTCCGTACTTTGTTTCTATCTTCGAGACAATGCCGTCTAACACGGGGCCTTCCTCGATACGAATCAGTTGTCGTTCGTAACGAACGCCGTCGATGCGAGCTACTGCAAGTCCATCACCTTCGTTTGCCTGGAATGCCCAATTTTTCCAGATTTTTCCGAGCGCGGAGCGCATGTAACCCGATCCAATATAGACTTTGCCTTCGCTTTCCATCACAAAAATGAGACGGGAGCTCAGTGGATTGAGGAGTTGTAGTTCGATAGTTGCAACGTCGTCGGTGAAACTCCAGTCCGGTTCAGCTCCGGTGTGCAGCTCGCCAGAGACAAGTTTTCCGCCTGGAAACAGGATTGACGGGCCGTCGGCATCCTGATTATCGACTCTCAGCGTGATGAGAGTGACCCCGAAAACTAGAACGACAATTCCCACAACTTGAAGAACGATTCGTAGGGCGCCCATTTGTTTCCTCCAGGATATGCAATGTTGAGGTGCTAATCGTATACAAAATCGTGACGGGTGTTGTCGACTTCCAGGAAGCATTGAAGGTCTGGCCTGTGGATATTGCTGACCTCAGAGTGAACTGGGATTCTCACCGCAGGCTGGGGCGCAGGACTTCCGGTAGTGGCCGAAAGCGCGCTCGTGCAGTGCACAACGCGAACTCCGCTTCGAGGGTAGAGTGTCGTGTGAAAACTTGATCAGAATGCTCTGAAGTTGGACGAAAATTGGACAAGCGAAGCCCATCGGGCCGAAGAGCGCATGAATATTGGAGCGGGAAACGGGGTTCGAACCCGCGACCCCGAGCTTGGGAAGCTCGTGCTCTACCAACTGAGCTATTCCCGCATGGACGTCAATTCTGGCACGACCTGAGATTTCACGCCAATTGGTACTAGAATGCGAGGACGGGCGCTTTTCGCCGCCGCAGGTTAAGCAGATATGAGCGAAGAAAACAAACCCACGCTGGTGTCCACTCGGACGACTTCGGGCGGTGGCAACGCCCTCAGTTCGGACGAGAAGATACTCGGCAAGACCCTGAACAAGACCCTTCGGCTCACGCCCGAAGAACTCCACCTGGTGAATACCAGGAAGGGGCTCATAGAGTTGCTGAGCTCCAAGCACGTCAATATCGACAAGGCGCTGGTGAAGCTTCGCTACGAGCGGGAGCTTGAACGGCTGCAGATCGAATTCGTGAAGTTGCAGCGCGCAGTTCAGCTGAGCGGTCGGCGTGTGGCGCTGATCTTCGAAGGGCGGGACGCGGCAGGCAAGGGTGGCACCATTCGCCGTTTCATCGAACATCTGAATCCACGGAGCGCTCGAGTGGTTGCGCTGCCCAAGCCCACCGAAATTCAGAAGGGGCAATGGTATTTTCAGCGCTACGTCGAGCAGCTACCCAATCCCGGGGAGATCGTTTTCTTCGACCGCAGCTGGTACAACCGGGCGGTAGTCGAACCGG
>JAYGEV010000214.1:0-1509 GCA_046582225.1 Pseudomonadales bacterium | reverse complement strand
CCGCTGTTCGACACGGAGATACCTTTGATCGTGATCTGGCTGATCATGGGCGGGCTGTTCTTCACGCTCTACTTCGGCTTCATCAACATCCGCGGCTTCAAGCACGCACTCGAACTGGTCAGCGGCCGCTACCACAACGACGACGATCCGGGAGAGATTTCTCAGTTTCAGGCCCTTACCACCGCGCTGTCGGGAACCGTTGGGATCGGCAACATTGCAGGCGTGGCGGTCGCCATCTCGCTCGGCGGGCCGGGAGCAACGCTGTGGCTGATCATTGCCGGTGTGTTAGGGATGTCGACCAAGTTCGCCGAATGCTCGTTGAGCGTGAAGTTTCGTCAGCACCACGAAGACGGTTCGGTATCCGGTGGCCCGATGTACTACCTGCAACGAGGTCTCGCCGAACGCAGCTGGCCTAAGGTCGGGCGCGCCCTGGGAGTTTTTTATGCGGCCGCGATGGTCATCGGCTGCCTGGGCATCGGCAACATGTTCCAATCCAATCAGGCAGCCGCAATCTTCCTGAACGTCACAGGCGGCGCGCAGAGCTATTTTGCTGACAAGGTCTGGGTTCTGGGCGTGATCATGGCGGTGGCGGTCGGACTGGTGATCATCGGCGGTATTCGGTCCATCGCATATACCACCTCGAAGCTGGTACCGGCCATGGCGGTGCTCTACACAGTGTCGGCTCTGGTGATCATCGTGATGAACTACGCCGAGCTGCCCGCCGCCTTCGCAGCCATCTGGAACGGCGCGTTCTCACCCGAAGGCATGGGCGGCGGTTTTGTCGGCGTGATGATTGTCGGCTTCAGACGCGCAGTGTTTTCAAACGAAGCCGGGCTCGGCTCGGCGGCCATTGCCCATTCCACCCCTATGACCGACAAACCCGTGAGCGAGGGTTATGTTGCTCTGCTCGAACCGTTTATCGACACCGTGGTCATCTGCACCATGACCGCCCTGGTCATCATCACCACCGTGTACGATCCAGCACTTGCCGGTACCGGCGTAAGCGGCATTGAGCTGACCACCCGGGCATTCGCAAGCACACTGTCATGGTCGCCCGTTCCGCTCTCGATTGCGGCTATTCTGTTCGCTTTCTCAACCATCATCGCGTGGTCGTATTACGGACTTAAGGCATTCACTTATCTCGTTGGCCATCACCGAATGGCCGATCTTGGGTTCAAGCTGTTCTTTCTGATGTTCGTGATTCTTGGCAGCAGCGTCCAGCTCGGAGCGCTGGTGGACCTCTCCGACGCACTGGTGTTCGTCGTTGCGATCCCGAATCTCATCGGCCTGTATATTCTGGCGCCGGTCGTCCGCCAGGAACTCAGGGAATACCAGCCGCGTTCCCGGGAAACCCAAAGCAGCGGGGTATAATGCTGCATTGAATTGACACGAACGGAACGATCAGCAATGGAAGGGCCCACTTCCCACGTTTACTTTTCGCAACGTCTGCGCCTGCACTATGTCGATTGGGGCAACGAATATGCCCTACCGATGCTGCTCATTCACGGC
>JAYGEV010000048.1:0-3144 GCA_046582225.1 Pseudomonadales bacterium | reverse complement strand
AACGCCAGGCGTTTCAACAACTCACCGGTATAGTTCAAGCCGCCGTGAAGCACGCATAAAAGCATTGGATTCGCGTCATGCAACGCCACCGTCAGCCGCACGGCGGTCTGATCGATTGCAAACTGCACCGCGTCGGCTGAGACCATTTCTTCTGCCCGGTCCCGGGCGCCGAGCACAGCCCGGGGCGGGTCGCCAGTCGATCCGGGCACGCCAGACCCGCTCACGCGTCGACCACGTCGACGGCATCGACCGGATCGATGTGAACGGTTTGCGTCGGAAACGCTATTTCCGCCCCGTGCTCGGCAATGATGTCGGCGATCCTGAACAGAACGTCCTGCTTGATCTCGTGGAATTCCGTCCACACCGTGGTCCTGGTGAAGGTGTAGATAAAGAAATCCAACGACGACGGCCCGAACTCCACAAAGTTGACCATGAGCGTACGCGATAGATCGATGGCTGGGTGCGCTTTGAGCATGCTGGTTACGTCCACAATGATCTTACCGAGCACCGAAACATCGTCATAGCGGACGCCGATCGTCTCGTAGATGCGGCGGTTGAGCATGCGCGATGGGTTCTCTACCGCCAGACTCGTGAACACCGAATTCGGAACGTAAAGCGGCCGCTGGTCGAAGGTCCGGATCCGGGTCAACCGCCAGCCAATCTCCTCCACCGTGCCCTCGATTTCCCGATCCGGTGAACGGATCCAGTCACCGACCGAAAATGGCCGATCGAGAAAGATCATCAGCGCACCGAAAAAGTTCGCCAGCATATCCCGCGCTGCAAAGCCGATCGCAATCCCACCGATGCCGCCAAACGCAAGAACCCCTGAGACACTGAAGCCCAGACCCTGCAGCACCATGAGCACACCGATGATGATCACCGCGGCGCGCAGCAGCTTACCCACCGCGGCCGCGGTGGTCTGATCCACCGGCACCTCGCGGTATGCGCTGTCGCTCAGATGAAGCTCCAGCAGGCGGATGAAGCGAACCGCAAACCAAACCAGCAGCCAGACGATCGCAACTTCGCGCATCGGGTCCACATACTCGAAGATGTCTGCCCGTGCATTGCCTCCAGCGACCTCCGCGGCCCAGGAAATGCCGATCACCCAGACCACCAGGCCCAGCGGCTTGCGCGCCGCATCCAGCAGCGCATCGTCGTACAGGTTGCTGGTCTTGCGCAGCTGCCGGGTCAATCGATCAAGAACAATCCGCACACCCAGGCGAACCAGGGCGGTCAGGAGAACGATGAGAAAAAGTTCTCCTACCCAGGTGTGCGCAACCAGATAATCGAGCAACGAGTCGAACATTTGTTTTTAGGAATATCGAGTCAATTCTAATTGTAAGAAGTCGTCGCGCCGATCGTAGTACTCGATCTGCTGGATCCGCAGCTCGGCCTTGTCCAGCCACACCAGCTGCCTGGCGTATCCCGAGTAACCGTCCAGCGGGATGCGCTCCACGACATAGCAGGCCATTTGGCTGAGTGGTTCGACGCGCAGCAACCGGTAGTTGAACTTGTCCAGCTCCCGGGCCGTCAGATCTTCGTAGGCAAATTCACTACTCAAAAACGGGCCCGACTTATTGCGGCTGGTGATTTTCTTGACGCGCTTCATGGCGGGAAGATAGAGCCACTGATCATCCGGATCATGCTTGTGGCTGAAGCTGAGCAATGCGGTGCCCTTGATCGGCTTAGGGGTATCGAACACCAGCAGCAGTTTGTCGCCATCCTCCGGCACCTCGAACTGCTTGAGCCTCAACAGCCGACGATTCTCCGCACCTCGGGAACCTCGCAGAATCATCTCAAGCTCAACCTGCATATCGGCGTAGCCCGATGCCCGCCGGTCGGCAGCCTCGAAGATCGCCCGCCCCGACGCTTCCGGCGAGAGCCCGACGATGTCCAGATCGTGGACGTCCCTCGCCGAGACAGCGCTGCATGGCAGCACGAGCAGGCAGATGGTGAGCAGACCGTTGCGCATCTGGTACTTCTATCGCTCCTTTTCGCGCCATCGAAAAGCGGCCTAACGGTCCTCAACAACGCACCGGTAGGCGGCGGCCCGGATATTAGTTAACCGTCAGGGGCTGTGCAAACCGGAGAATGACTGTATATAATGCCAGCGAACTGTATATTCAACCAGCTATCAGGTGGCCAATGAACACTCTTACTCCGCGGCAGGCTCAGGTACTTGACCTCATCAAGCACCACATCAGTGACACGGGCTACCCGCCAACTCGAGCCGACATCGCTCGCGAACTGGGCTTCCGGTCGCCAAATGCAGCGGAGGAACACCTGAAAGCCCTGGCGCGCAAAGGCGCCATTGAAATGATTCCCGGCACCTCCCGCGGCATACGACTTCCCGAGGATTCCGGGTTGCCGGTCATCGGGCGGGTCGCAGCGGGCAGCCCAATCCTCGCCACCGAGCACGTCGAGGACCACGTTGACATCGCGGCGGGATTCTTTCACCCACGAGCCGACTTTCTCCTCAGAGTACGAGGCGACAGCATGGTCGATGCCGGAATTCTCGACGGAGACCTGCTGGCGGTACACAAGACCCCAGAGGCTCAAAACGGTCAGATTGTGGTAGCCCGGGTCGATGACGAGGTAACGGTCAAACGGTTCCGTCGCGGACGCACCCGCAGCAAGGTGACGCTCCTGCCGGAGAATTCAAACTACTCGCCGATCACTGTGGATCTGCGTGAGCAGAGCTTCGCCATCGAGGGTTTGAGTGTGGGCGTATTACGAAGAACCTGAGAACCTCCTGAGAACCTCCTGAGAACCCTAAGTCGGGTCGGCTCAGTGAACTACCCGGGTCTGAGCCGGTTTTTCTTCGTCGTATTCTGCGTGGCCTTCGCGGTCGCCATCCTGGGACCGGGGATCACCACCTTCAAGGAAGTTAGTCGCAGCGTCGATCATCGCCTCTGCGACACCGACCAGCTCGTCTCCGAGCATGTCTTTGACTTCATTTGAGAAGCGGATCTGTACCAGGGGTTCGCCCTCCTCATTCGGGTCTCGAAGTACTACATCACCGTTGGCGAGTTGGCTGATCTCCAATACTGTGCTCATCGGGTCCCCAATTGACGATTGCCCGCAGTATAGACGGGGGCCCTATCGACCGATACCACCAGCAGGCTCGTGTTTTGAATCGAGTCG
>JAYGEV010000041.1:0-4965 GCA_046582225.1 Pseudomonadales bacterium | reverse complement strand
AGGGCATCGATATCCAGACCAGAATCGGTTTCGTCGAGCACCGCCAGACGCGGTTGCAGCAGCAACAACTGCAGGATTTCGTTGCGTTTTTTTTCACCGCCGGAGAATCCTTCGTTAACGCCGCGCTTGAGAAACTCCTGGGCAAGGTCCAGTTCGTCGGCAATCCGGCGCACCGCCTTCATGAACTCGATGGTGCTCAACGGGTCTTCTCCACGCGCAGCATGCAAGCTGTCCAGGGAAGCTTTCAGAAACTCCATGTTGCTCACGCCGGGACTTTCTACCGGATATTGAAACGCCAGAAAGATCCCGTGTCGCGCGCGCTCTTCGGTGTTCAGATCGGCCAGGTCCTTGCCATCGAAGCGCATGGTGCCGCCCGATACCTCGTAGCCGGGACGACCGGCCAGCACGTTCGCCAGGGTGCTCTTGCCGGACCCGTTAGGCCCCATGATCGCGTGCACCTCGCCCGAGTTGATCTCAAGGTTGAGCCCTTTGAGAATCTGTTCGTCGGCGACCGCAACCTGCAGGTCGACAACGTTGAGCAGGCTCAACCCACCGCTCCTTCCAGGCTGACCTCGAGCAACTTGCTGGCTTCAACCGCAAACTCCATCGGCAGCTCGCGAAAGACGTCCTTGCAGAAACCGTTGACGATCATGCTCACGGCTTTTTCGGTATCGATACCTCGCTGCTGACACAGAAACAGCTGGTCATCGCTGACCTTGGAGGTGGTCGCTTCGTGCTCGACGATGCTGCTGGTATTCTGGCTTTCGATGTAAGGAAACGTGTGCGCGCCTGATGCACCGCCAATGAGCAGCGAATCGCACTGGGTATAGTTGCGCGCCCCGTGGGCACCAGGCGTGATGCGCACCAGGCCGCGATAGCTGTTCTGGCTGTGCCCTGCGCTGATTCCCTTGGAGATGATCGTGCTTTTGGTGTCGCGGCCCAGGTGAATCATCTTGGTGCCGGTGTCGGCCTGCTGGTAATTGTTGGTGAGCGCAACGGAATAGAACTCACCCACACTTGCGTTGCCTCGCAGGACCACGCTCGGATACTTCCAGGTAATTGCAGATCCCGTTTCTACCTGGGTCCAGGAGATCTTGGAGCGATCGCCCAGACAGGCTCCGCGTTTGGTCACGAAGTTGTAGATGCCGCCCTTGCCCTCCTTGTCGCCCGGATACCAGTTCTGCACCGTGGAGTATTTTATTTCGGCATCCTCCAGGGCTACCAGTTCCACCACTGCTGCGTGCAGCTGGTTTTCATCGCGCATCGGAGCGGTACAGCCTTCCAGATAGCTCACATACGCGCCCGCCTCGGCAATGATCAGCGTACGCTCAAACTGTCCGGTGTTTTGTTCGTTGATCCTGAAGTAGGTCGACAACTCCATCGGACAGCGAACACCCTTGGGGACATAAACGAATGAGCCGTCGCTGAAGACCGCCGAGTTGAGGGCCGCATAAAAATTATCTGATTGCGGTACAACGCTGCCGAGGTACTTCTGGACAAGTTCGGGGTGTCGAACCACGGCTTCTGAAATCGGACAGAAGATGACGCCGGCTTCGGCGAGTTTATCTTTAAACGTCGTGGCGATTGAGACGCTGTCGAATACAACATCTACCGCCACATTCGGACCCTTCACGACTCCGGCTAAAATCTCCTGTTCGTGTAGCGGGATGCCAAGCTTTTCATAAGTTCGCACCAGTTCCGGGTCGACTTCGTCCAGCGAGGTTGGCCCGTCTGCCAGACTTTTTGGTGCGGAATAGTACGAGATCGTCTCAAAGTTGATGGGCGGAAACCGCACGTGCGCCCATTCAGGCGGGGTCATCGCGCGCCATCCAGCGTAGGCTTTCAAGCGCCAGTCGGTGAGCCATTGGGGTTCATTCTTTTTCGCTGAGATAAAGCGCACCACCGATTCGTCCAGGCCCGGTGGCAAGGTTTCAGCCTCGATGTCGGTGATGAATCCGGCGCTATATTCTGTGTTTACCAGTTCTTCGATTGATGGGTCTGGTGATAGATCTGACACCTGGATACCGCGTTGATGGAGAGCTGAACATTGTACCTGCCGGGCCCGGGGCAATACCAGACTAAAATAGTCAGGTATTAGCGGTTCAGCGTGGAGTTAAGCGTTTTGCGTTTCTGGTGGCATCTGTTTACGCCGGGGAACCCCAGGCAGTACCATCCGCGCCTGATTTTCCGGCAATTAGTCTGTGTATCAGCATCACTCACCAATCGGAAGGGAAAAACACCGCTAGCATGCCAAAACTCGAACGTCTGCCCGAAGCCAATATGTATCAGGCTTATGGGATCTACCTGCTGGAATCCAAACACCGTCTGATTCGCCGCCTGAAAAAGGCTTATCAGCCCTCGGTGCATGGCCACAAGACCTGGAAATCGAGTTTTCTGCTGATGGACTACCTGCAGAATCGTCCGATCGCAAAAAAGTCCAGGGTGATGGAGGTCGGCTCGGGTTGGGGACCTGGGGCGATTTACTGCGCAAAGCGATTCAAGGCAAAGGTTACTGCGGTGGACATCGATCGCGAGGTGTTCCCATTTCTGGAAGTCCTCGCGGAGTTGAACGATGTCAAGATAGCGCCGCTGGTGAGTCGCTTTGAGAAGCTCTCGGCCAAACAGCTTGGAAAACAGGATGTGATCGTTGGATCGGACGTTTGCTTCTGGGACAGCATGGTCAAACCGCTGTCACAGCTGATCAACCGCGCGATGAGTTCGGGTGTTCAGCGGTTGATCATTACCGACCCGGGGCGGCCTACGTTTTATGAGCTGTGCGATCTTGCCACCAAGAAACACAAGGTGGAGCTGAACGAGTGGTACGCGACCGAACCGGATTACGTGACCGGCGAAGTTGTCGAGATCCGTCCCAGGTGAATGCTCGGGGCGGCTAGGTCTCGTCGGTCAGAAATGATTTGAGCTGGTTGGCCAGATTCGAGCACGCCGAGGAACGAACCGGGGCAATGAATGGCAGGGGCACTACCAGCGCGGGCATATAGCTCGTGCCGCTCGCATCAGAACTGACCTTGCCTGCCGAGACGCCATTCTTTACGTCCCAAACCGAGGCTTCGTAGGAAGAATCCTTTTCCCAGGTCAGGAAGCCGAAGCAACCGGCGCCGGTGGGGGTGATGCTGCAGGTGAGCGAGCCGGCGGAATCCGTGCGTTTGGTCGAGCCCTGTACCCATATCAGATAGCGCAGACCGAGTTCGTTCAGGCGACCGGTCAGCTTGGGCAGGGCCATCAGTTCGGGCAGGTCCGAAGTGTTCACAGGCGCCGTGCGTGGCTCGAACCAGGGGAACAGCGCGTCGGTGAACGCTTCTTCTTCTATGACCCTCAGCTTGTTGGACCCGGAACCCATGTGCCTGCTGACACACGCGACAAAATCGAGTTCGGTTTCTCCGGACTTCGGTTGGTTTCTGCGCCCGAGCACTACAATCGATTCCGATGCGTCCATGCCAGTGGCGGATTCACGTATCTCCTGAACGGTGGAAGTAACGCAACCGGTGAGCCCGGCCATGGTGGTCATACCCAGGGTAAGTGCGATCAGACGAACATTTCCGCTCATCGGGGTGTCCTTTCAGAGTTCGGCCGCCAACCAGTCTTTGATCTGCGGCACAGCATGGAACTGGATTGTGAAGAATGCCATGGCATCGCGGCAGGCTGCCAGTGCCGCAGCCTGCAACCCTGGCTGGTCGGTCTGCATGCCGTAGTTGCGTTGATTGGCTTTACCGTACGCGGTTAAGGGCCAGTCAGCGAGCAAATCGCCGTCGCCGCTGTACAACTTGAACTGGTAACGAATCCATACTTCGTAGTAGTCGCTGCGAGTCTGAGAGGGTATCGCGAATTGCACTTCCTCGATGTTTGGCACCAGGACGGCATCGATGTTCGATGCGGGTGCCTCGGGGTCGGACACAAACTCCAGACCGCCGAACATGCCGGTGACGAGGCTGGCGAACATCGGTCGTTGTGCGACACCGAGGTTAATGCTCCAACTGCCGGATGATTCGAGTTTTTCGTCGTGGACGTAGGAGAGCAACTCCGGGTTGAGGTACACGCCCATGTTCAACGGCAGCTTTTCAACCAGCGGTACTGGGAAATTGACCGGTACCGTAACGCTGGCACCGCCACAGCCGGTTAACGCGACGATTGTGGTGACAATGATCGCCAGCCGAAACAGTTTCGGGCCCAGTCCTGATGCCATCATGAATACCGTTGACACGCCAAGACTACTCAAATTCCGACAGGCCCACAAAAGTACCATCATTTCGATACGCTAGCTCTCTCATCAGCGCTGCAAAACGGTATACCCGGCCGGACGGACGCGACAGATACACCGGAAACGCCACCGCATGAATCCGCACCCGACGCCGGCCGGTTTCGTCGGCAACGTTGATCCTGTCGATTTCGTCTACCACAGACTCGATGGACTGGCCCGTGAAGTCGTCGCCGAACACAAAGATGCTGATAAGTTTGTCCGGGTCATAGTAGGTGGAGATGGCCGCCTGAATGCCTTCGACGGGGGATGAGTTGCTGAATGGGTTCCAGGTCTGCAGTCGGTCCAGGATCGCTTTGCGGCGACTGGGAGAATCAGGAATCCATTCCCCCGCGTAGCGCGAAAACATATAGTCCCCCATGTCGTTCAGGACCTGAATACCCTTGACCCGCGGATAGATCGACAGCGTTTCGTTGACCTTTTTCAACACCTGGGGCCAGGCCGCATTGAACATGCTGCCGGACGTATCGATTACGAAAATGATGTACTCACTGTCCACGGCAATTCCGCCCACGAGATCGTTGCTGCGTCTGAAATCAACGCCGAGCAGCCGCTGCATTTCATCGGTCAGCGACTGTTTGGCGGCGGCCAGAAGCTGCGACTCGGTAAGGTTCTCATCCTGGCGTTCGGCGGTGGTCGCGAACTGGCCGAGAATGCGGGTCAACTGTCGTTCGAGAATGGCCAGCGCCAGC
>JAYGEV010000010.1:0-13011 GCA_046582225.1 Pseudomonadales bacterium | reverse complement strand
ATCTCGAAAGCTGCGTTGCTCGCCACTTATTAATTCCGGTCGTTCAAACGGTAATACGATCCTGATCGGCACTTATTACAACAAACGCAAAAAAACTTCATTGGGCATGTTGGTGTGATGCTTTCGAGATTCCCGAGGCGTCTGCGAGTAGAATTCGCGCATTCGATGGTAAAGCGAGGTATTCATCGGTGTATTCCCTGGCATGGTTGGTCGTCGTTGGTGTGATTGGTGCGATTCTTGGCGGATGGCTTGGCCACCTGGTGGCACGGGTACGCAGCAAGGCGGCGGAACGCATTCAGGAACTCGAAGCGGAACTCGAATCCGCCCGTGACAAAAATACTGAGTACCGTCGAGAGGTATTCGATCAGTTTGCGGAAACCGCGCAGAAGTTCAGGAACCTGGATGAGTCCTATCAGGATCTGCATCGACAGCTCGCCGAGAGCGCCAGCGTCTTGTGTGGGGAAGCGGCGGGTCCGCTTCTCGAAGCACCTCCTGCGCAACAGAGCCTTGCGGTTGCCAAAGCCAATGAGGCACCGGAGCCAGTGGACCTCGTTGAATCGGTGCCGGGCCCCGTCGTTGAACCACAAGAAGCGCCCGACGCCGATATCAGGGAGGTGCCCATTCTCCTCGCCGAGGCCGATGAACCGGCGCTCGCAAACGGCGATTCGACATCCGATGCGGCACCTGCAGCGCCTCGGGCCGACAATGCCGCGTAGGATGCCGCGTAATTCGAAGCGCGGTCAGTCGTCGTTTACCGACTCGGTTCCGGTAAATGCCAGTTCGTCGGGTTTGCATTGAAACCGGACCGGCGGCAGGGTCACATCTTCCAGGGCAATGGAAGAAGCGATCACGTGATATGGGTCCAGCAGGGAATTCCCCCAGCTGCTGCCGTCAAACTCCAGGATTCGAGCCCGCAGTCGTTCTACCCGCGTGGCCTGGTGGTTGGATTCCACCTGGATTAACCGTAGGCCGTGGGGAGTTTGCGCAAGATTCATTGTGCCGGTGTATTGAACATCTTCCAGGCGAAGCGGGTCTGGATCGATCGCGGCGAGCAGAAGAATCTGTCGATTATCCAGAGCGACGCGAAGATCCACGCGGTCGTAGTGGCGGTTCAACTGCACCTCGCCCAGTTCGCAGGGAAATCCAAAGTGATCGCGCAATGCGCTGGTGGCCTCGGCGGTGGTCGCGACGGCGCGGGTGGTAAAGCCTCTGGCGCGCATGCCGCTGCGGCAGCTTACCCGGCAGAACGCCAGCGAGAACGCCCCCCACGGGCTTTCAGATACGTTCCAGGCCTGTAGCGAAATGGATGCGGGGGTGGTTGGGTGCAGGGCAGGTGGCAACACGGCTTGCCGGGCGCTAATACGCATCTCGGCGCTGACCTGGAAACATTCCACCCCACCAAGCGTCACCGGATCGGGTAAAAACGCTTCGATCGTTGCTGCCCCGTTGCCGAGCTCGTTCAGATCCGCGGTGCCGATCAGCATGAGCGCGACCCCGTCTCTGCGACGCTGGTTGGCGACCATACTGGCGCCGAGTTCTCCTCGGCGCTGCGAAACTGTGGCATCACTTCGCGCGCAAACAGCCGCAGGCTCGCCAGGACCTGTTCCTGGGGGACCATTTCCATCGCGTTGAGCAGGAAGTTGATGCCGGTGATGCCAACAGACTCCCAGGTCTTGATGGTTGATATCAGATGCTCGGGATCCCCTACGCCAAGCCCTTCGGGCAGCCCTTTGGCGACGCTGGGGTCGTCGGCGGCCGTCTTTTTCGATTTCATCGCCGCGCCTGTATTGCCCAGCGTCTGGTAGGCGCGGGTGGGATACGCTTCACGGGTCCAGTACAGGTGGGCATTGGCGATATTGAACGAGGTCACCATGGGTACCCCGACGTCGCGCGCCTGGCGATAGTCTTCGTGGCAGTACAGAAAGTTCATTGTGTGTACTTGATCGTTGACCACGCCTCCGACCGGATCGCACTGCTGCACGATGCGGTGATACTCCCGGGTACGGCGCTCCTGCTCCTCGTAGCCCGCGGCTGATACCCCCAGGCATCCCAGGCCGCGTTCGGCAGCATCGATCTCTGTTCCCGGGCTTGTTACGGTGACCCACATGGGTGGGTGCGGATCCTGGAAAGGCTTGGGTAGCACGTTGCGAGCCGGCATCGAAAACGATTTCCCCTGCCACTCGAATTCCTCCTGCATCCACATCTTGGGCAGCACACGCACGAATTCATCCCAGGTTTTCTTGGTGTCGTCTGGATTTACGTTGAAGCCGCCGAGCTCCGTCCAGGTGGACGACCGGGCAGTGCCGAATTCAAAGCGGCCGTTGGAGATGATGTCCAGAGCGGCGGCGCGCTCGGCTACGCGAATCGGGTGATTCATTTCAGGAACGCACACCACCGCGCCGTGTCCTACCCGAATGCGTTGGGTCTGCGCAGCCACTGCGGACAGAAACACTTCGGGTGCTGAGCAGTGGGAATACTCCTCCAGAAAATGATGCTCCACGGCCCACACGTGATCGAAGCCGAGTTCGTCGGCGAGGCGGCATTGCTCCAACGCGTTGTGATACACGGCCCATTGGATTTCGCGGCTGAACGGCCGCGGAGTCGAGAGCTCAAAAAAGATACCGAACTTCATCGCCAGGTTCCGACAGTTGTAACGAACGACAAGTGTATAAGGGCTAGCCGTGCCCGGCTATCGCATGGGGTTCGTAGAGCGCTTCGATATCGGATGCCGAGAGCGACAGATCCACTGCTTCGACGGCGTCGGAAAGATGCGTTAGTTTCGAGGCGCCGATGATAGGTGCGACCACGCCAGGTCTCGCGAGCATCCAGGCCAATGCCGCCTGCGCCGGCGCAATGCCAAGCCTGGCTGCTACCTCAGCGTTGCGATCGACGATATCCAGGTCGCTTTCGCGTTTATAGAGCATTTGCGCAAACTCGTCTGAGCCTGCGCGTGCTCTGCAGGGCCTCCCGGGTACGCGCCAGGTAGCCTCTGGCGAGCGGGCTCCAGGGAATCACGCCGACGTCCTGGTCGATGCACAACGGAATCATCTCGCGCTCTTCCTCGCGATACAGCAGATTGTAGTGATTCTGCATCGTCACGAACCGCGCGCAACCCATCGTGTTTGGAGGCCTCGGTGGTGGGGGTGACCGTATGGACCCACCGGTTGATCTCACCGTGTACGACGATCAGATCGTGGTCAGAGGCCAGTATCACGTGCTCGCGTTCGATCACGCCCAGAAATCGTCGACCTGGTCGATTCAGTTTGAGCCCCCGGGCGCGAACAACCTTGCGCTCATCGCGGCAGGAGCGGTTACCACCGTGGCCGCCCTGGGCTCGGCAGCGCAGGGTCGTTACTACTCCGGGAGCGACAACCAGACCCAGCGTGCATATCTGGCCAACGCGAATCGCCTGACCGGAACCTATCAGGCGATGGCGGCGGAACGCTTCGCGGCCAGCGAGAAATCGCTGGATATCGCGTTCTTTTTAACCAAGGACGAGTCGATTCAGCTTGTTGGCATCGACCTCACCACCGGTAAGGTCGTCGGCACGATCCTGATGCCCGGCAAGCAACCACTGTTCACCGTGGATGCGGTCACCGACACGGTGTTCTACTTTGGCGGCGACAACAACAGTATCCTGGAGGCGCATTCGTTCTAGCCGGATCTGATACCTAGACGATCCGTCCGCCTCTGGCGTCGGTGTACTCGCCGTCCTTGAAGACCATTTCGCCGTTGACGAACACCGCGTGATAGCCCTCGGCTCGGCGCACATAGCGGCGTGCTTCGCCCGGGAAGTCATCCACGAACTCGTCGTCGCTGCAGTGCACCGCGTCGATGTCGAAGATCACCAGATCGGCCGCCTTACCCACTTCGATGGTGCCGCGATCGGCCAGACCCCAGTCGGCGGCCACTTCACCGGTCATGCGATGCACGCCGCGTTCCAAGGTCATCTTGCCGGATTCGCGGACATAGTGTTCGAGCATGTGAGTGGTATCCCCAGTTCCGCAGAACTGGGTGATGTGGGCGCCGGCGTCCGATGCGCCAAAGTGCAGCAGCGGGTGGTCGATCAGGTCGGCAACCGCGGCCTTGTCGGCGTTCAGCACGTTCTGCAAACGGAATTCCGCATCCAGGTTGTCTGCCAGCGACACATCGAGGATGACCTCGCCGAACTCCTTATCTTCCGCCTGCGCGATCTCCGCTACGCTTCTGCCGATGTAAGGTTGATTTTCCTCGGCTTGCACCCGCCCCACGGTCAGGAACGGCAGAATCGCGCTCATACCCTGGGCGTTCTTCATCTGGTCTACCAGCTCCACCCGGGTATCGGGGTCTTCGAAATGTGCGCGTCGCTCGTCCTTGGGCAGGTCCATGATGGCCTTCCAGCGCGGCATGCCGAACAGCAGCATGCTGGTCTCCGACAGGCGCATGTTCATGTCGAAGCAGCGTGGCATGACCTGCCCGTATACGCGCGCGCCGCGCGCTTTTTCCTGCTCCAGAGCGCCGATGATCTGGCTCGCTTTGGGATCGGTCGGTGAAGACAGCACCGGTTGCAGCGAGCAGGGGATGCCGGCTGCCAGGCTGATGTCTCCCAGTTCCCTGATGTTTGCGAGCTGCTGTTCGGGGTCGATGAAATACGGCACAACCTGCCACACGCCGCGCCCGCTTTTCGCCATGGCCTGGGCCAGCGCGATCTTCTCATCAAGCTCGGCAAACCGGCTCGGCACCGGATGCATGTTTTCGTCCATATCCACATAGGAAGATGAAATGCCAGCCGCTCCGGCCGCCATGGCTTCTTCCACCAGCGTGCACATTTCGGCGATCTCTTCGGGGGTCGCCGCGCGTTCCTGGCTTGCCGCGCCCATCACGTAGTAGCGAACGGCCGAATGACCGATGAGGGCGGCTACGTTGATGCCCAGCGTGGGGCGAATGAAATCCAGATACTCCTCGAAGCTCTCCCAGCTGAAGGGCACTGCTGCGTCGAACGTTGGCTTCTTGATGTCTTCAATGACGCCGAACATGCTCACGATCTTGTCGCGGCCATCGCCCCGTACCGGCGCCAGACTCAGCGAGCAGTTGCCGATGACCACCGTGGTGATCCCATGCTCTATCGACGGCGTTGCCAGACCGTCCCAGCACAGCTGGGGGTCGAAGTGCGTGTGAATGTCGATGAATCCTGGCGCCAGTACGTTGCCGCCCGCATCCTGTTCCGAATCGGCGGAGCCGGCAAATTCGCCCACGGCCAGAATCTTCCCATCTTTAACGGCCACATCTCCGTTCCGCTCGGGAGCGCCGGTGCCGTCAACGATCCGTGCATTGCGGATCACGAGATCTGCATCACTCATAACTCAATTTCCTGTTTAACTGTCTAGAGGCCGCCGTTGATTTCGATGGTCTCTCCGGTCATCCACGACGATGCGGGTGACGCAAGATAGATTGCGGCAGTGGCGATGTCCTCGGGTGTTCCGACACGGCCAAGGGGAATTGAAAATCGTTCGCCGAGCCCGGGGATGTCTTCTTCGGTGATGTTGAAGAATTCCAGGAACACTTCGGTAGGAATGGGTCCAGGCGATATGCCATTGACGCGAATGGCGTGTTGCGCAAGCTCCGCTGCCATGGTCTGAGTGAGGCTGTTCACGCCGGCCTTGGCGACCCCGTACGGGCCGTTGAACGGCGATGGCTTTCTTCCGGCGCCGGACGAGATGTTGATGATGGTCCCGCCGCCGTTGTCCTTCATGATGTTGGCCGCCGCCTGGGCGCCGGTCCATACCGCTCTCAAATTGAGATTGAGCTGAAAGTCCCACTGCCGCTCGGGCATCTCCAGCAGGGTACGCGGCACACGATCGTCGGCGCCGCCGGCATTGCTGACCCAGCAGTCGAGCCGGCCGAATTCGTCCATGGTGGCTTTGGCGAGATTCTGAACCTGTTCGATCTCCATCATGTCCGTGGTCACGGCCAGTGCGCGTTGACCGTGTTCGCGGACCTTGTCCGCCACCGCTTCAATCTCTTCGGTGCGCCGCGCCGCCAGCACCACGTCGGCGCCAGCCTGCGCGAATCCAAGGGCGATGCCCTCGCCGATGCCACGCCCGCCGCCGGTGACAACCGCCACCTGACCATCCAGCCTGAACTGGTCCAGAATATTCGCTATGCTCCCTTCCCGGTTTTCTTGTCAGCAGCGCAGTGTAGCACCGTGGTGATATGCGCGACCCAGATGCCCTAGAATGAGGTTCGTGTTCCGCAGGGGAGAGCGAAGATGAACCACCGTCTTGGGGCAGGCATCGGCCGTAGAAAATTTCTCCACTACCTGGCCATGCTCGGGGTCGGCAGCCAGGCGTTGCTGCGGTCGGGGGACCTGCGCGCTGCGGTGCTCGAGGCACGGGAGTCGGCAGGGATCGGGTCGGCCTGGCCGCCGATGGCCTACCGCACCCTGGGACGCACCGGGTACCAGGCGAGTCGATTGATATTCGGCTGCGGGGCCACGCTGATGAGCGGCCGCAACGATGCGCTGCTCAATGCGGCGTTCGATGCCGGGATCAACATCTTTGATTCCGGAACCTCACGCTACTATGACGACGCCGAGCGAAATCTGGCCCCGTTCTTGAAGACCCATCGCGATGACGTCTTCCTGATCTCCAAAGCCATGGTTTACCTGGATGCGGGACCCGACGAGTCGATCAGCGTTGCCCAGGCTAAACAGGCTGCAAACACCTGGACCGAATTGATGGACTCAAGCTTGAAAGAGCTGCAGGTAGACGGCGTGGATGCCTACTACCTGATGGGGTCCAACAATCCGCACGTGATCGCCAGTGATGAGATATACAGCGCGTTCCAGCGCGCCAGAGCAGCCGGCAAAGTCAGATTTTTGGGATTGAGCAGCCACCAGAATGCGCAGAAGGTCCTGGAAACCGCCATCGATACCGGCTGGTACGATCTGGCGATGCTCGCGATTACGCCCGGCGGCTGGTATGACTGGAAGGAACGCAGCATCCTGCCCGGATCGCCTCCGATGGTTGAACTGCAGCCGCTGCTCGCTCGCGCTCGCGAGGCCGGTATTGGCCTGGTCGGTATGAAAGCCGGGCGCTTTCTGGCGGGGCGACGGTTCCTGGGCTGGGGCAACCCGGATGCGTTCAACGAGTACTACGATGAGTCGCTGCTAAAGGCGCAGCTGTCGGAATTTCAGCGCAGCTACGCGTTCGTGCTCGAGCACGGAATGGACGTGGTCAATGCAGACATGCAGAACTTCGTGCATCTCAAAGAAAACTTCATTGCGGCTGCCACCTCCGGCCAGCACGTTGTCGCCTAGCCACCGCGTCAGCTAGCAGGTGTCCGTCTCCAACCGGCAGGTCATCCTCGCCTCGCGTCCCGCGGGGTATCCGGTCGCCGGCGATTTCCGGGTCGAGGCATCGCCGGTTCCCGAGGTGTCTGCGGGCGAGTTCCTGCTGCGCAATGCTTATGTGTCGCTGGATGCCGGGTTTCGCAACTGGATGAACGAAGGCAGCGGCGACGACGTGCTGCCCGCCATGGAAGTTGGTGCGCCCGTGATGGGGCTCACGCTGGGCCAGGTGGTGGAATCCAGGAACGATGAATATCGTGAAGGTGAATGGCTCATGGCCCGCCTGGCGTGGGAGGAGTATTCCCTAAGCGACGGAGCGGATTTCATTTCACGTCTCCCTGAACCCAGGACCTGTCCGCTGGCCCACTATCTGGGTGTGCTCGGCGACACCGGGTTGTCTGCTTACTTCGGATTGCTGGACATCGGTAGGCCGCGGCCGGGCGAAACGGTATTGGTCAGTGCTGCGGGCGGCGCCGTGGGCAATGTGGTCGGGCAGATTGCGAAGATTCAGGGCGCACGCGCGGTGGGTATCGCAGGCAGCGACGAAAAGTGTGAACGCCTGGTGAACGAACTGGGGTTCGACGCGGCGGTGAACCATCGTAGCGCCAACCTCGCCAACGACATCGCCAGCGCATGCGTCGAAGGTGTAGATGTCTATTTCGACAGTGTCGGCGGCCCACTTCTGGAGACCGTGCTGTGGCACATTGCGCAAGGCGCGCGTATCGTGATGTGTGGCGCGGTCGCCAGCTACAACGCCACCGAACCGGTGTCAGGACCGGGCAACCTGTTTCAACTGGTCACCCGCCAGGCGCTGATGCAGGGTTATCTGACTCACCTTGCAGAGCACCGCTATGCTGAAGCCAGGGGCGTGATCACGCAATGGTTGAACGATTCGAAGCTGAAAAACGTCGAGTATCGGCTGCATGGTATCGACCAGGTCGGGCAGGCTTTTTGTGATCTGTTCGACGGGACGAATTTCGGCAAGACGATCGTGCAGTTGCACGATGAGGCACTATGAAAACATGAGCATTAAGGAGGGAGAACCATGCCGGTTCTGAAACACCCATTGACGGGCGCGATCTACACGGCAACCGACGATGGTCTGGTGGAGGTCGACAGCAACGGTCTGAAGGGACTTTTTTATTGCGATGGCCGACATCACTCGGGCGATCTGCGCTACGCCGATCCACACATGCTGATGTGGCTGGCGGGTCCATCACTTCCGGAAGGGGCGGCGGTTCGCATGAACCGGCCAGCACCAATCAGCTCAAATCAGCAGGAGGGTTAAGAAATGGCGGCAAAATTAGCAAGATCTCAGGGCGTCAGCTATCAGGAGTTATTGAGCCAGGATGTGGTCGCGCCACCGACGACGCTGACGCTTGAGAACCCCTACGAAGGCGCGTCGACCAGGGTCCCGGTCAGCCGCTATGCGACCCAGGAATTTCACGATCTGGAGATGGAAAAGCTCTGGCCGAAGGTCTGGCAGGCTGCCTGCCGCGTGGAAGAAATTCCAGAGGTAGGCAGCTACACCATCTACGAGATCGGGACTTTCTCCATTCTGGTGGTCAGGACCAACGAAGGCATCCGCGCGCATCACAACGTGTGTCGGCATCGCGGCCGCAGGCTCTGCGATCATGCCGGACACGCGCCCAGCTTCATCTGTCCGTTTCACGGCTTCACCTGGAATCTCGACGGCACGCTTCGCGGCGTGACCTCGGACTGGGATTTTCCCCATGTCGACAAGGACGGTCTCGTGCTCACCCCGGTGCAGTGCGACACCTGGGGCGGTTGGGTGTTCATCAACATGGACATGGACGCCGGACCCCTGGCCGAGCACCTGGGCGTACTGCCGGAGCACTTCGCGGTCTGGGAGCCCGAGAACCGCTACATCGAAGCGCATGTCGCCAAGGTGATGGGCTGCAACTGGAAAGCCTGCCAGGAAGCGTTCATGGAAGCCTTCCACGTCGTCAAAACCCATCCACAGATTCTGGTGGGGATCGGTGATGAGAACTCTCAATACGATGTGTGGGGAAATCTGTCACGCGCGATCACGCCCAATGGCACGCCCAGCCCGCACCTGAGTTTCGGACCCGACGAGCAGGAGCTGTTCGACTCGGTGACCATGCGTTTTATGGATGGGCCGGCTGCGGCGGAAGTTCCTGAAGGCACCACGGCACGAGCGATGATGGCCGCGGGAGCGCGCATGGGCATACACCAGATTGTGGGTGAAGATAAGGATTTGTCCGACGCGAGCCTGTCGGACAGCATTTACTACACGCTGTTCCCCAACTTCCATCCCTGGGGTGGGTACAACCGGATCGTTTACCGATTCCGGCCCTACGACAACCGCTATGACAAGTCGATCATGGAGTGCTACTACATCAGCCCGTTTTCGGGTGATCGACCCGATCCCGCGCCGGTACACTGGTTGGCCGAAGACGAAGACTGGACCGAAGCCCCGGAACTCGGAATTCTTGCCAAGGTGTTTCAACAGGACTCCTTCAACCTGCCCAATGTCCAGATCGGGCTCGCCGCGGCGCAGTACGAAGAAATCGTTCTGGCCAACTATCAGGAAACCAAGATCCGGCATTTCCACGATCTGCTGTCCACCTGGATCGGCGAATAGGCTATCGAGGCGATGACGTTCGACGTAACCGCGGAATGGGCGAGGCGACCATGGTGGATGAACCTGATGTGGTTCTTCTGCCTGTATATGGCCTTTATCTACATGCCGTTCGACATGTTCTGGAAACCGGTCGCGGTGGATGAAGAGGTGTGGTTCGGCATCACGCTGCACGGTTGGTCGGCGAAGCTCACCGAGCCGTTTCACTGGCTTGTTTACGGGGCGGGTGCGTACGGTTTCTGGAAGATGAGTGCCTGGATGTGGCCGTGGGCGGCGGTGTACGTGGCTCAGATCAGTTTCAGCATGCTGCTTTTTAACGAGCTGGATCCGCGCGGCGCGGGCTGGCTGGCCGGTGTCGTTCCAGCCCTTATATTTCTTGTTCCGGTGTGGGCGCTGTGGCGATTCCGGGCGCTGTTTGGTCCTGCTTCTACCGGCTAGGGTCAGCCCTAGGGCGAGTACCAGATCGGCGAAGTATAGGCGCGCTCCTGGATCACGGCGGGGCCCAGTGACGGTATCTCCATGCCCAATGCAAGGGCGTCGAACTGCGCGTGCCGTGGGGTAGGAATCTGCAGCACCCGGGCATAGTAGAAAGCCGGCAGGTCGGGTTTGAACTCCGGGTCGCTCCACACCGCGGCCAGCTCTACGGCTCCGATGTCATTCGTGTAGCGCGCCGTTTCAAGATCGACCGTGTTGCCAACTGATGGCAGTTTGCCATCGCTCCCCGGTTTGCGATCTCCAGACCAGACTACGTCGAATACCTGTTCGCTGGTTTCGCCATCGGCGTTTAACCAGCCTTTGACGATCTGAATGCGGTCAAGGTTTGCGCCGTTGGGCTCTTTCATCGCCACCACCATGAAATTCGGTCCGACGCCATCGTCGGCGACGCCTGCGTCGGCGCCACTGGCGTCTCGGGGCTCGAGCTCGGCGCCCATGGGTACACCTTTGGCGTATCCGGCCGCGCCCAGGTCCTGCGCCTGCAGATCTTCGGTCGAATACTGCCAGCCGCCAAAGAACCGTACCCGAAGGCGCGGACCCGTGGTGGCATAAACCTCCCGCCGCTTCATTGCCGCAACAATCGATTCGCGGGTGTTTTCCTCTGCCCAGACGGCGGCCAGACCGGAAGCGGACATGGTCCATCCGCGCGAGCCACCGGCAATGACCGAATTAACTTTCGTTTCCGGCGTGGAGTCGGTCGCCATCTTGCCCCAGAAGTTGTCCTCCTCTGCCGATGACAAACCGGTGTGTGCGTCGGTGGAGCCGATGAGGCCGAACTGGTAGGGGTTAACGCCGAGGCTCGCGCCCAGGGCCAGGCCGGTTTTCAATGCCGAGCGTACGTAGTCGCCCTGGGTTGGCGCATACGGCTCTGGCTGCTGCTGGATGTAGAACGGGTATTCTTCGAAATCCGCAAACTCATCGTCGGGAGAAAGCAGTGGATGGGTCTCGGAGTCACCCTTGATCTGAGTTGCTTCAACAATGCGTTCCCAGCGCATACGGATAGCGGCGTAATCGGCCCCGATCGGTTCGCCGCGCAGGCTCTCGGTAGGAAACATCAAGCCTTTTGAGATGTTTGAGTTGTGCGGAATGGCGAGAAATTCCGCTCCGGTTTCAGCGGCGGTTCGGTCCAGCCAGGCCCACAGGTCCTCCGGGTACGGGCTGTCGACAGAGGCAAATGGCTGAAACGATTTAGCGGTTTCCGCGTTGGCGTCGGTAATCACGACCCGGTGCAGGTTTGCGCCGCCCGGGACCGACGACCACTCCCAGCCGATGAGGCTCGTGAACGTGCCGGGCTGGTAGTGGGCCTCTGCACTCTCGACGATCTTGTGCCACGCGTTCTTCATGACCGAGGGTGATACGGGAAGCGAAGATTCCAGCTCGGCGGACCAGCCGGCAGCGGCGACCCTCGGGTCCTCAGAGACCGGTAACACCGCGCGGAACAGCGGTTCCCCTTCGCGAGCATCGACGGCTGTGCGAATCGTGCGTTCCCGGTACCAGTTCAGGATGGCGTCGATGAGTCCAGCGTCGTCCTGTTGCAGACCGTTGTAGTAAATCTCCCGCAGGCCCCCGATGAACTCGGCGTGGTCTGAAACCACCAGAAAATCGAGCGGCGCATGGAGCTGCACGCGCGCTCGGTGGTAGGGGTGAATGACCGGCTGGCCTTTGGCAAATCGGTAGGCGGTATCGGGGTCGGCGGTGAGGTTGTTGTTCAAAAAAGCATCGAAGGAATACGAGGTGTGCAGATGGGTGTCGCCCCACAGCAGTCGCATTTCCGCCGCCGCATCGGCTGGCAGACAAGTCAGCAACAACAGCGTCAAGGAGACGGGCAGTGTGATTGTTTTCATATTCGCAATGAATCCGTTGTTTCGATTATCGATCCCGGTGTACCACCAGCAGTTCGTAGCGGCCTTTGGGGCCGATGAAGCCTGCTCCCAGCCAGGCAGTGATGCTCACAACGATGGCTCCGGCCAACGCAGGGAAAAACCCACTAACGTGAAATTCATCGAGCAGTGTTGCAACCAGGCCGAACATTGCAGCGTTGACGACCAGCAGGAAGCCGCCCAGGGACACCAGGGTAATTGGCAGGGTCAGCACCACGAGAATCGGCCGGACGAGCGCATTGATCAGCCCAAGCCAGATGGCGGCCCAGATCATTGTGCTGGTAGTGTCGATCTGTACGCCGGGAATGAGGCTTGTTGCAATCCACAACCCCAGGGCGGTAACCAGCGTTCTCAGGATCAGCCCGATCATGATCTTATTGTGAGGCCCGATGACCTACGGGGCCAGCCACCAGCAGCGCAGGACTTCACGCGTCGTCCAGTTGCGGGATGGTCGGTTTTGGCACGATCTCGAAGGCCAGCAGGGCGGCGACGAAGCCCGGTAGAAACGCCAGGGCGCGGGGATCAAGGGTCAGCGCGCCGACGATGGCGGGCCCCGGGCAATATCCCACCAGGCCCCAGCCCGTCCCGAACACGACGGCGCCAAGTACCAGCCGGCGAT
Organism: Pseudomonadales bacterium; assembly: GCA_046582225.1. Lineage (GTDB taxonomy): Bacteria > Pseudomonadota > Gammaproteobacteria > Pseudomonadales > Azotimanducaceae > JAYGEV01. The sequence continues at coordinate 67 of JAYGEV010000010.1, read as the reverse complement.
CTATACCTGCGAGCACGGGCCGGTGAAATTCCGAATCGAACAGTGGTGCGATTCGACTGGCCGCTGC
>JAYGEV010000539.1:0-1900 GCA_046582225.1 Pseudomonadales bacterium | reverse complement strand
AAGAGCGCGGATACTATCCCATCGCGCTGATGCAAACTACAAAGGTACACGGGTGACTCGAGGCGTATTACTGGTGAATCTCGGCACGCCGGCTTCGTACGAACGGGAAGACGTACGAAGCTATCTGGCCGAGTTTTTAATGGATCGACACGTGCTCGATGTGGCGTGGCCGATTCGAAGGGCGATCGTTTCTGGCTTCATACTACCGTTCCGTCCAAAGCGGAGCGCGGCTGCGTACGCAAGGATCTGGGACGCCGCAGGTGCTGGTACCGGCTCGCCGCTGCTGCACTACAGCAAGCTGTGCGAGACCGCGCTGAGCGAACGATTGAACATTCCCAGCGCGCTTGCGATGCGCTACGGCGAACCGAATATTGCTGATGCAGTGGCCGGACTCGTGGCCCAGGGAGTGAGCGAGATTCTGCTTGTCCCGCTGTATCCGCAGCACGCCGATTCAACTCGCACCACCAGCATCGCCGCGGTGCGCGCAGCGTTGCCCGCGGAAGTTGCGTTGAGCGTATTGCCGCCTTTCTACGCCGATCCCGGCTATCTCGACGCCCAGGCGGCCCTCATCGAAGACCATCTGCCGGCCCAATGGGACCATCTGCTGTTGAGCTATCACGGCTTGCCGGAACGACACATCACGACAGCAGATCCTACCGGCAACCACTGCCTGGCTGGCAACGACTGCTGCACGGTCCCTTCCCTGGCGCACGCGACCTGCTATCGCCATCAGGTCTACGAGACCTCCAGGCTGCTCGCCGAACGCCTTGGCATCTCACCGGACCAATACAGCGTCAGCTTCCAGTCCCGGCTCGGCCGCCTGCCGTGGCTCACGCCACACACCGATCAGTTGCTCCAGGAGTTTTCCGAACGAGGGGTGAACAATCTCGTGGTCGCCTGTCCGGCATTCGTTGCCGACAACCTCGAAACCCTCGAAGAGATTGGCATGGCCGGGCGCGACCTGTTTATCAACGCAGGCGGCGGGGCTTTTACGCTGGTTCCCTGTTTAAATGATGAATCAGCCTGGATTGAAATCCTGGCGGAGTTCACCGCGCGCAACCTGTCCGGGTCAGGACAAGCCTGAACGACGCGCAACTATTCGGGGCGACCGGAAAAATCCTGGTCGGGGATCACTTCAAAACCAGCACTGGGGAAATGTACCATGATCCTGCCAGCGCGAGGATCCTCTCTAGCCACCACAATCTCATCGCGCGACCACGCGGTCAGTGTGCCCGCGACGGGAATTCGGCCGTAGTCCACGGGCGTGACCCGAACCGGCTCCCCAAGCCGAAAGCCTTCCGGTAGCTCATTGCCGATGCGAGGGCAAATCGGTTGCGCAGCCGAACCGGCTTCAAGAGCCTGCTCAGGCGTCGACTCGGTCACTTCCCCATGCCCAAACTCTGAGATTCGTGCCATCCAGCTCAGCACACCAGGGAACCCCGAAAATAGTTCGGCGTTGACTTCGTTGTTGTTCAGGAACCACAGGCAGTGGTACACCGAGAAATCGGCGATGCTGGGTGCTTCGCCAAATATGCAGCCCGAGTCGAGCGAATCCTCAAGCTCCTGAAGGTAATGAAGGACGTAGGCGCGGGCTGCGATGGTCGTAAAACTGAAGATGCTGGCTCCATCGGTGAGTTCAGCACGATCCTGCTGAAACGCAGCCGCCTCCTCCGCAGAAAACTGCGCCATCATGCTCGCGACGGCCTCCGGGGCAAAATTCAGCGCCACGACCACCTGAAACAGGTGCGTGTCTGCCCAATCGGCAACCCGGTGGGCGCCAAACCCGACTTGATACAGCGAGTGGTTCTGGCAATGGCGCGCAAGAGCACGTGCGATGATTTTGGTGTCACAGTAGACGTTGGCGTCGATCTGCAGAACGGGTGTCTTGCGGTAGCCGCCC
>JAYGEV010000194.1:0-1655 GCA_046582225.1 Pseudomonadales bacterium | reverse complement strand
CCGACCCGGCCACGAAGCTGGTGCAGTTGCGCAAGGCCCATTCTTTCCGGGTTTTCGATCACCATCAGGGTCGCGTTGGGGACGTCCACGCCTACCTCAATGACGGTTGTCGCCACCAGCAGGCCCAACTCCCCAGATTTGAAATCATTCATCACGGTGACCTTTTCGTCGCTCGGCATGCGTCCGTGCAGCAGTCCAATCGTCAGGTTCGGCAGAAGCTTCCGCAGGTAAGTTGCCGTGGGTTCAGCGGCTGCGACGTCGAGCTGATCGGAATCTTCGATGAGGGGGCAGACCCAGTACGCCTGCTCGCCGCGCCCCAATGCATCGGTAAGCCGCCGCACCACTTCATCGCGCCGATTGTCTCTGACCACCAGGGTATCCACCGCAAGCCTGCCCTTGGGGAGTTCGTCGAGCAATGAAACATCCATGTCTGCGTACAGCGCCATGGTCAGTGTGCGCGGTATCGGGGTTGCGGTCATGACCAGCTGGTGTGGTTCGCCGCCCTTGCTTCGAAGGGCCATGCGCTGATGCACGCCGAACCGGTGCTGCTCGTCGACAATGGTGAGAGCGAGCTGATGGAACGTGACGCTGCGCTGGAACAAGGCGTGAGTGCCAACGGCAACCAGCGCGCTACCTTCGCTGATTGCGGCCTGCCGGACCTTGCGTTCCCGGGCAGATTGCGAGCCGGTGATGAGGACTACCGATATACCCAGGGGCTCCAGCCAGGAAGAGAAATTCATGTAGTGCTGTTCTGCGAGAATCTCGGTAGGGGCCATCAGCGCGGTCTGCATGCCGTGCTCGGCTGCCCGAATGGCCGCAAATGCTGCGACCACGGTTTTCCCGGAGCCGACGTCGCCCTGCAGCAAGCGCAGCATTGGCGTGCGCAGGGCAAGATCCTCCAGCACTTCGCGCACGACCCGGCGCTGTGCACCGGTCAACTCGAACCCGAGCAGGTCGAGCAGTTGTCGGCCCAGCTGTTGCGCCCGGGGAAGGGCGATCGCGCGGTAGCGTCGACGGTCAAGCTGACGTTGTTTCATGATCAGAAAATAGGCGGTGAGTTCGTCACGAGCGACCCGTTCCTGGGCCTGCTCAATAGCGGCATCGGTGGCGTCTGCCGGGGGTTGATGCAGATACAGGAGCGTCTCGTAGGGTGTGCCGGTGTCGCGCGGCCAGTCCATGACCGCGAGTTGGTTGATGAGTGCGCGCAGTCGTCCTTGACCGAGACCCTTAGTGGTTGGGTAGATGGGCGTCAGCTCGGGCTCGGGAGCTGGCGGCTCTTCTCGAAACGCTCGATATTCCGGGTGCACGATCTCGAGGTGGGCAGCTCCGGATTGCTTAACGAAGCGCGCCTCGCCAAAGCAGCGGACGAACATGCCGGGTTTCAACCCGCGGCGTTGCTGGTTGGAGAAATGAAAAAAGCGCAGCCCGAGATAGCCGCTCGCATCTTCGATGGTAACCAGCCAGCTGCGGCGTCTACCGTAGGCGAGCGTGGAGTCCACCACCTGGCCCTGCACCAGGCACTGTTGCTGAGCTTGAATTTCACCCAGCGCGACCAGCCGGCTGCGGTCCTGGTAGCGGGTGGGCAAATGCAGCAGCAGGTCACCGATTCGAAAGACGCCCAGGCGCGCGAGCTTCTCGGCAAGGCTGGGGCCGAC
>JAYGEV010000499.1:0-2328 GCA_046582225.1 Pseudomonadales bacterium | reverse complement strand
GGGGCTCCCTGCTGAGATCGCCAACACAGCGTTATTTCTCGCTTGCGATGAATCGTCCTACAGCACCGGCCAGATCATCTTCCCCAACGGCGGTATGACGGTCGGCTGACCCGGGGTCGTCGGCTGACAAAACGCCGGGGTCGTCGGCTGACAAAGCGCTGGGGTCGTCAGCTGAAAAAAAACGCCGGAAAAAAAATGGGCCCCAAAAGGGGCCCATTTCGTTGTGGATGGAGCGATCAGGAGACCGCTCCATCCGCTGCAAAAGTTGCAGATAGATGCACGATCACCTCCTTTATATGTTGCCCAACACGCACGGATTATTAGCCAGTTGAACAGCCTTGGCAATGGCTGAATTCCGGGTAACCAATTTCGGGTAACATTGTCCGTTCGAAGGCCCGTTCGACGTATTGGGGATGAATGTGAACTACACGAGAATGACCGTTGAGGTCTCAGATCAGGTCGGCCATATCCAGCTCTGCCAACCCGACGAGTACAACCGGATGCCACCGGCCTTCTGGGAGGAACTACCTGCGGCATTCAAGGAACTCGATGGGCGCGGCGACGTTCGCGCGGTCGTTCTTTCCTCGACCGGCAAGCACTTCACCTCGGGCATGGATGTGTCGGTATTCACCGAAACCCGCGAGCAGACCTGGGACCGTGGCCGCACCGGAGAATCGGCGCGCCGCCGCCTGGGCCGGCTCCAGAACGCTTTCACCGGCCTGGAGACCGTGCGAATGCCGGTCATCGCCGCGGTGCAGGGGGGCTGCATCGGCGGAGGCGTCGATCTGGTGGCGGCCTGCGACATGCGCTACTGCAGCAGCGAAGCCTTCTTCTGCATACAGGAAATCAACATCGGGATGGCCGCGGACGTGGGGACCCTGCAGCGGCTACCGAGGTTGATCCCCGAAGGACTGATGCGCGAACTGGCTTACACGGGCCGGCGCATGTACGCCGAAGAAGCCCAGGCATGCGGCCTGGTGAACAATGTCTACGACACCCGGGAACAGATGCTCAGCGCCGTGCACGCCATCGCCGCTGAAATCGCAAGCAAGTCGCCGCTGGCGATCAACAGCACCAAGCATCTGTTGAACTACGCTCGCGAACACAGCGTGTCAGATGCCTTGAATTATCAGCAGGTGTGGATGGGCGCGGTGAGCCAGGGCGGCGAGATGGGTAAGTATTTCGCGGCCAAATCCGAAGGCGGCGTTCCCGAATACGATGATCTGCCACCTCTGGATTAACCATCTTTAACAGGAACTACCGATGACCCAGGCATTCGCGGGGGTGCGGATAGTCGACTTCACCCAGGTTCTTGCCGGCCCGTTTGCGATACAGCAGCTCGCGCTGCTGGGCGCCGAGGTCATCAAGATCGAGCAGCCCGACCGCGGTGACCAGACCCGGGACCTGATGAACCACGGCCAGCGCCACGGGCCCGGCATGTCGCCTTCATTCATGAGCTGCAACATTGGCAAGCGCAGCATCACGCTCAATCTGAAAGCACCCCAGGCGCGCGACATCGTCACTGCGCTGGTCAAACGCGCCGACGTGGTCGCGGAGAACTTCCGGCCCGGGGTCATGGACAGGTTGGGATTCGGCGATGAGTCGCTGCGCAAGATCAATCCGTCGATCATCTACTGCTCAATCTCGGGCTACGGCCAGATCGGACCAAAGTCTGGCATACCGGCCTACGATGGGGCGATCCAGGCAGATTCCGGCATGATGGCCACCAACGGACACCCGCAAACCGGTCCGACCCGGACCGGCTACATGCCGGTAGACATGTCGACGGCGTTGAACACGGCTTTTGCCATTTCGGCGGCGTTGTATCGTCGCCTGGCAACCGGCGAAGGCCAGCGCCTGGATGTTTCGATGCTCGATACCGCGATGGTCATGCAGACAGCGCAGTTCAGCAATTATCTGGTAAACGGCAAGACCCCGGGGCTGATCGGCAATCGTTCGCCAACCGGTCAGCCCACTGCGAACACCTTTCCAACGGCCGACGGTTTTCTGAGCGTGGTGGCATTGCTCGACGCGCAGGTAACGGACTTATTCGAGCTGACCGGATGTGCAGACGCGCTCAAGCTTCCCGAGTACGCCACCCCCAAAGCTCGAGTCCAGCACTACGACGCGGTGTTCGCGTTGTTGGCCGACGCGTTGAAACGTCAAACCACCGAACACTGGCTTGCCCGGTTCGCAGAGCGTGGCCTGCCCGGCGCCGCTATTCGCGAACTCCCTGAAGTAGTCGCCGATGCCCAGCTCGAACATCGCGGCGTGTTCGCCGACGTAGCATCCCCGCTGGATGACCAGGACACCGTGCGCCTGATCCAG
>JAYGEV010000492.1:0-2920 GCA_046582225.1 Pseudomonadales bacterium | reverse complement strand
GAGAACGATCTCGAGAACCGTCAAAGTCGCAAATGCGACCCAGATCTCAGGGCTGGTCAGAAGTTCCACAATCTCGATGCTTCGGCGACATTGGGGCATTGAAACACAGGACCAATGCTAAGACATCAGCCGACCGGGTTGGGTAGAATGTGCAGCAACGGCGTGCAATGCGAGGGTAGTTACTGTTGCGAATGCCGCGAAGGGTCGCCAAAACAGTGGAGGCAGGAATGGATAAGACTCAGCAAACGCAGATCGAATCAGCAGTATTCAGGCGGCTGGTCGAACATCTCGACGGGCGCAAGGACGTTCAGAACATCGACCTGATGAACCTCGCTGGTTTCTGTCGCAATTGCCTTTCCAAGTGGTACACGGCCGCCTGCAAAGACGCAGGCATTGAAATCGAGTACGAAGATGCCCGTGAGCGCGTCTACGGGATGCGCTACGACGAGTGGAAGTCCCGCTATCAGACCGAGGCCAACCAAGAACAACTCGAACAGCTCGATTCACGCCAACCCGAGTAATCCTGATTTGTTGTCAAGGCGTGCCCAGCTGAGGAGGCTCTGGCGAGACTGGCGAGCGTTTGTCCTGTTCATAGCAGTGATGCTGGTATTTCGCTCAGCCATTGCTGACTGGAACCAGGTCCCATCAGGTTCAATGTACCCTTCGATCTTCATCGGCGACCGTATCGTCGTTAACAAGCTGGCGTACGATTTGAGAGTTCCTTTCACCCTGCAACGGATCGCCCACTGGCGTGATCCTGAACGTGGCGACATCGTGACGTTCCCTTCACCCGAAGACGAGCGACTTCTGGTCAAGCGGATCGTCGCTGTTCCCGGCGACACCGTGTCGCTGGAGAATAACGAGCTTGTCATCAACGAGCAGCGAGCCAGTTATGAGCCGCTGAAAGCCGAGCAGGTCCGCCAGCTGCCCGTGCGTGATGTTCATCGCTACCAGTTTCTGCGCGAGTCGATACTGGGCAGCGAACGTCTGATCATGCTCTTAAAGTCGGGGCATGCGCACATTAATTCGTTTCCAGCCATCGAAGTACCCGAAGCCCACTATCTCGTGATGGGGGACAACCGGGACAACAGCCGAGACTCGCGCAGCATCGGATTTGTCAGCCGCGATCGAATTCTCGGACGCGCTCAAACCGTCGCGTTTTCGCTGGATTACGATAAGTACTACGCGCCACGCATGGAGCGATTTTTCACCGATCTGCCATGACGATTCGCGTTAACGCAAACGCCGGATCAACCACGCCAGCACGGCACCCAACAGGCTGCAGGCAATGAGGATAGCCACGAACACCGCGCTGTTTGCCAGATAACCAAGCAACGCGTCGCGATCCAGTTCCAGCTCTCTGGCAACCCAGATCAGCGACAATCCGACCGCAACCGTTCCGAGAAGAATCGTGCGCACCAGCCGGTTGCGCTTGCCCGCTTCGACGCGACGCTTCTGCAACACGCCTTTGCGCCGCCGCTGCTGTTGATGGCTGACCATGAAGGTTCGTCGGGCCCCAATGCGATTCCAAGGTGCGATATTCTAGCCCACTGGCCTCAATGTGGGACGTACCTTTGGGTGATAATCGAATGGCTGACAATCGAACCTTCGTCGACCGCGACCTGAACGACCACGAATTTCAGCAAGCCGAACTGGAAGGCGCACGATTCAAAAACTGTCGCCTGGTCGGCGCTAACTTTCGCGGTGCGCAGTTGTGCGCGAGCACGTTCGAACACTGCCAGCTGTTCCTTCCACAAGCGCAGTGCTGTGCCGATTTCAGCTATGCGGACCTTCGTGAAGCGCACTTCTCCCATTGCGACCTGACCACCGTGAGTTTCAGCCATTGCCGCGGCTACGGGCTGACCCTTGAACACTGCCAGGCGCAGGGCGCCGACTTGTCAAATGCGGATTTCGCACTGCCCATCGCGGGTGGCGCGGCGACTGGCCTTGCTGAGTTCACAATGGATCATTGCAACTTCGCCTACGGCGACCTGAGCAATACGTTCCTGAAATCATGCACGCTGACCCACAATCGGATGGTCGAGGCGCTGTTGCACAACACCGTACTCGACCAGGCCCGCTTCACCGGCTCCGACCTCAGCAATATGTCCGGTAAAGGGATGAGCCTGATCGGAGCGGACCTGCGTGGCGCCATCTTCAACAATCTCGACCCGCGTGAGCTCGACCTGTCGGAGGTGCGCATAACCATCGATCAGGCTCTGTTGCTGCTGGCGCCGCTGGGCGTCGTCATCGATGCGCCCGATGCCGCGAGCTAGCCGCGCGGCGCAATTGCACCGTCGCCCGGCTAACCGGCGTCCTCTACGCTGATCAGTTCGACCTCAAAGATCAGCGTCGAATTCGACGGGATCCCCGGAACGCCCCGACTGCCATACGCAAGTTCAGGTGGGATGAACAAACGCCACTTGGATCCAACCGGCATGAGCTGAAGCGCCTCCGTCCACCCGCTGATGACCCGATTGAGCGGAAAGCTCGCCGGACTACGAGACAGCGAACTATCAAATACACTGCCATCGATCAACTTGCCCCGATAGTGCGTCGTTACCGTGTCAGCGATGCCCGGTGTTGCGCCATCACCCGCAACGAGAATCTCGTACTGCAGCCCGGATGCAGTGGTGGTCACCCCCTCGCGTTTTCCGTTCTCGGCGAGAAAATCGGTCTCAGCACCAGGGCTGTCATCTGAACTATCCGGCATGGTTTGCTCCTGTTTGCCCTGCACCGCCGCTAACGAGCTCTGGGCCTCTTCTTCGATCTGGGCGCTGCTGGCATCTTCAGCGAGTCCTTCTGAGGAGGTCGGTGCCGAAGGCTGACACCCGGGCAATCCGACCAGAAATGCAGCTCCCACTACCACTCCGGCCATCAATGACCAAGGGGTTGTCTGTCGCTTAAGGTCCATCAAAAT
>JAYGEV010000488.1:0-2578 GCA_046582225.1 Pseudomonadales bacterium | reverse complement strand
GCCACCGGCATCCTGATCCTTCCGCAGCACAATCCGGTGATTACCGCAAAGCAGATCGCCACGCTGGATTATATGACCAATGGCCGAATTCTTCTGGGCATCGGCGTTGGCTGGCTCGCCGAAGAATTCGCCGCAATCGGTGCGGATTTCGCCACTCGTGGCGCCCGAACCGATGAATATGTCGCGGCAATTCGTTGCCTGTGGAGCGCCGAGGCGCCCAGTTTCGCCGGTGAGTTCGTCTCATTCGAAAATGCCCATTGTCGGCCGCGACCGATCCAGGGCTCTGTGCCAATCATCGTCGGCGGTCATTCGCCCGCCGCGGCGCGACGCGCCGGCCGCCTCGGCGACGGTTTTTTCCCGGCGCGCGGCCTGTCCGAAGAACTCCTGGATCTGGCGCGCAAGACTGCAATCGCTCACGATCGAAACCCAGCAGACCTTGAGATCACCGCCAGCATGCCTGATGACGTGGCCGAGGTTCCCCGTCTTGCAGCCCTGGGAGTGTCTCGCCTGCTGGTTCCGGTCACCCGGATGGGCGGGATGGCTGTGGCCATTACCAGCCCCGAGGACGCCTTGAACTGGCGCGCAACCATCGAGCAGTTCGCCGATGAATGAACAGACTCTGGATGTCGTCTGGGCGGGCGCCACCAGCGGCGCATTCGATCCAGCCGGTCATGAGGTTGATCTCACTGAGGGACAGGCTCTGCAGTTGCAGCTGCTTGGTCGCTGGCGTGATCAAGCCGAATGGGTCGGTGGCTGGAAGCTTGGCATGACCTCCGGGCAGTCCCGGGACGCATTCGGAGTAGGATTTCGCCCGTTCGGTTTCATTTTGAACAGCCGCATCATGCAATCCGGTGGACAGATCAGCATCACCAGGATTGGCCGCGGCGGAATTGAAAACGAGCTCTGCTTTCTGATCGGAAAGCCGCTGGGGGCATCTGCGACCGAAAACGAGGTGCGGGCCGCCGTCGCCGGCGTATCCCCGGCTTTTGAAGTCAATCAACGCCGCATTCGAGGCGACACCACGCCGGGCATGCGAATTGCCGATGATCTTGCTAACTGGGGACTGGTGGTCGGTCCGGTGGTTGAGGCGCCTGCTGATCTCGACAGTCTGACCGTGGTACTGCGCAAGTCCGGCGAAGAAGTCGAGCGCGTCAGCGCCGCCGGCCATATCGACGACCACTACCAGACGCTGGCGACCCTGGCCCGCAAGCTCGCCGAGCATGGCCTTGCGCTGCAACCCGGCAATCGGGTGATCACTGGTGCTTACACCCGAACCGTACTGGAACCGGGTCGCTTCGTTGGTGATTTCGGGACCGCAATCGGCAGCGTCTCAGTAGAGGTCGTGCCATGAAAATACTGATCATTCCCGGCCTCACGCTGCCCGAGGTCAGCGAACAAGACCTGGAGCGTATCCGCAACGCAGCAGGTCCCGGTGCCGAGGTGGTCGTTTCGGAGCAGCGCGACGCAGAGCAGCATGCTGAAGGGGTCGAAGTAATTCTCGGGCTCGTGCCACCGCCGTTGTTCAACGCAGCAACTCGTCTACGCTGGGTGCACGCAATCGCTTCGGGCGTCGACATGTTTCTGTATCCGGAGTTCCAGAACAGCTCGGTCATCCTCAGCAGCGAAAAAGGCCTGGTGGGCGAGCATCTGGCGGACCACGGGTTCGGTCTGCTGCTGATGCTCACGCGTCAGCTGGCCGCCGCCCACGAGCTTGGCCCGGAAAGCTGGAATCATCGTCCTCGACTGCGAGCCGAAGAGATCGAGCTTACCGGCCTCACCATGGGAATCATCGGATTCGGCGGTACGGGACGTGCCATGGCTCGTCGAGCTGCGGCGTTTGGCATGACGGTGCGCGCCCTCGATCGGGACGCGGTGCCGACAAGCCCGGATGTCCCTCGCATCGAGCCTGCCAGCGCGCTACCTGAATTGCTGGCCGAATCGGATGTGATTGCGGTGTGTTGCCCGCTTACCCACGAAACCCGCAATTTGCTCGACGGCGATGCGTTTGCACAAATGAAACCCGGCGCGTTTCTCGTCAACGTCACCCGCGGCGAAGTGATGGATGAAACCGCGCTGATCTCCGCCTGCAAAACCGGCAGGCTGCGCGGTGCCGCACTGGATGTGGCCCCTCGTGAACCGCTGCCAGCCGACAGCGAGTTGTGGCGTTTGCCAAACGTGGTGATGACACCTCACACCGCCGGCGCCAGCCAGTATCGAGCGTCGCGCAACATGGAACGCTTCATCATCAATCTGGAATGCCTGACCGCCGGCAGGCCTTTGCAAGGGGTCATCGACAAAGTCCTCGGCTACTGAGTTCCCGATTGATCTGCAACCTTTTTGTTGCATATTATCTGAAGCATGGACCTTGTCTTTAAAGCCCTGGCCGATCCTGGAAGGCGCGCGCTCCTCGATCGTCTGTAAACACAAGACGGACTGACACTTTCCGAGCTGTGTGCCCAGTTCTCATACAGCCGCCAGGCGCTTTCCCGACATCTATCACAGCTCGAGAAGGCTGGCCTGCTGGTCAGCCAGTTCGTCGGACGCGAGAAATACCACACCTCAACCCAGTACCCATCCA
>JAYGEV010000191.1:0-2516 GCA_046582225.1 Pseudomonadales bacterium | reverse complement strand
GAGATCCCGCGCGACCCAAAAACAAAGGCCGCCATATCCCAGCCAGAATGCGCTGAAGAACCGAAACTCGTTGTCGCTCGATGCTTCGATCACCTGCAAGTCAGGGACGAGACCCAATCCGAGGGTCAACGCCAGCGTTCCAGTAACCAACGCAATTGCTGCAAAGAAATAGCAGAAACCCAGCACAACGACGGTGTGTACAGTTTTCATGAGATGGCCCCCCAAAGACCGTCAGTTTTTGGATGAACCTGGTACTTTTTGGAAGCTCTCTCGGTTCTTCAGCCGTGATAAATACGCTTGCGCGTTTGGGTATCGATCATCAAGAAGCCGTTCAACCATTGCGATCGAGTAGCCCATCATGATGTCGGCCGCTCCGAATTCGTCACCGAGCAGGTAGGGTCGATCTCTGAGCGCATCATCCACGACCTTTATGCAAAGGCCTGCCTTTTCTTCAGCTTCAGCAACGAGCACGCCACCGCTGTTATCTTTTTCACGCAGAATTCGAAGCAGTCCGAGCGGACGAATCAGGGTTGCTTCGGCAAACCAGCACCATTGATGATGAAGGGCACTTTGCGTAGTACCAGGTTCGGGGTGAAGGCGTCCTTCGGCATATCGCTCAAGGATATAGTCCACCATCGCACCGGATTCAAACATGGTCAGGTCGCCATCGATCAGCGCTGGGACTTTTCCAGCCGGGCTGATATCACGCCATTCTTTGGAACCGCGATACTCCGGCGAGAAATCGATTTGTTCAACTTCAACCGACAGATCAAGCTCGTAACAAAGCCAGATTGGACGCACGGAGCGGGTACCGGGAACGTGGAAGATCTTGAGCACCTGGTTATTCCACCCACCTGTGAGAAATTCGAAGCGTACCTGCAGTGAACTTGAATGTCTCACTGTGGCCGCTCAACCCGTTTGACGTGCACGCTAACAGCAATGGAACCGGCCCTGGCTATCTGGTATATTCAAACGATCGTTTGAATTGAGGCCGAGTATTGGCAAACCCGCAACGCACCGCACGCGCAGATTCGATGCTCACTCAGGAGCGAATTCTGGAGGCGTCGGTGACGCTTTTCAGCGAACGCGGCTATGAAGGCACGTCGCTGCGTGCGATTACGGACGCAGCGGGGGTCAATCTGGCTGCCGCGCATTATCACTTCGGCTCCAAAATGCAGCTCCTCGAAGCAGCCTTCAATCGTTGCATAGCGCCCATCAACACTGAACGCATCCGACGCCTGGAGGCGCTGCAGGCGAATCACGACTGCCCACACGTGGAAGCGATTGCGCGCGCGTTCGTTGATCTCGGTTCGGCACCCGAGGTCAATCAGCGACTGCCGCGTTTCGTCGCGCGGCTGTTCGCCGAGCCAAAGTCTCTGTCGATACCACTGCTGGAAAATGCGTTCGCGCCCACGGTGCAGCTCTATTTTGCCGCTCTGAAGCGTGCCTTGCCCAGGGTAGACCCTGACGAGCTCCGCTGGCGATTCCATTTCCTGATCGGCGCCATGATCCAGCTGTCGCATTTCGAGACGCCGTTGAACCTGTTCGAACTCGACGCGCCTCCCGCTGCGGACCCGGGACGGGGCGGCACGGATCAGCTGGTTCGCTTTGTGGTGGCTGGCTTGTCTCAGGACGCTCACAGTGGGGAGGTAGCGTGAAAAAACGCTTTTTGCCGCTGGCAGTCGTGATGACTGGCTTTGCCATCGCTGCGTTGTTGATTGCTACCGGGCCGGAAGTCCAGCCACGCCCAACAACGGCTGTAGCGCCGCTGGTGCGCGTCGTGGAGGCAATACCGAAGACGGTACAGCTGCGCACATGGACTCATGGCACGGTCATGCCACGCACCGAAAGCGATCTGGTGCCGGAGGTAGATGGGCGCGTGGTGGAGATATCGCCGTCGCTGGTTTCCGGCGGCTTTTTCGACAAGGGCGACGTGCTGCTGCGCATCGAGACGCTCGATTACGAAGTCGCCCTGGAGCAGGCACGGGCCGGACTCGCTCGCGCGGAGAGCGATCTGCAGAACGCCCGCAGAACCCACAAACGCCAGCAGGACCTGGTGAGCCGTGGTGCCACCAGCGACGCACAACGAGATGACGCGCTGAATCGAGTGCGTATCGCCGTGGCCACGTTGCGCGAAGCGCACGCTCTCCTGTCGCGAGCAGAGCGGGATCTGGCTCGCACCGATGTTGTAGCTCCCTACGATGGGCGGGTACGTTCGGAGCGCATCGACGTGGGCCAGTTTGTCAAGCGCGGCACAGCGGTGGGAACTATTTATGCAGTCGATTTTGCCGAGGTGCGCCTGCCCGTTCACGATGCAGAGCTTGCCTATCTCAATCTACCCCTCGGCCGGGCGGGACAGGAAGGCGCTTCGCCGGTGCCGGTCATCTTGAGGGCGAGGTTCGCTGGTGCCGACCATCAATGGCACGGTGAAGTAGTGCGTACCGAAGGTGAGCTCGATCCCAATACGCGCATGGTAAACGTCGTGGCCCGCGTCCCCGAGCCCTACGTGAGTCGCG
>JAYGEV010000171.1:0-1517 GCA_046582225.1 Pseudomonadales bacterium | reverse complement strand
CTGTACCAGGAGTTCGCCGATCAGCAGAATCTTCCGCGCTTTGATTCCAGCACATTGACCTTTGGTTATGACCAGCTGTTTCGCGACAATCGATTTTCCGGCCTCGATCGGATCGGTGATGCAAATCAGGTGTCGGTAGGCCTGACCACGCGTTTCATCGATGCCCGCAGCGGCCGCCAGTATCTGCGCGCGAGCGTTGGCGAGATCGTCTATTTTCGTGACCGCGAGGTGACCCTGGGGGGCGATCCTACGGCCGATGACAGACATTCAAGCTCGGCCCTGGCGGGCCAGCTGGGATGGAGCTTCCGCCGCGGATGGCACCTCAACGGCACGATTATCTGGGACTCGGCGGACAATCAGGTGGACGAAGCTGCCGCCAACCTCCAGTACCGCACAAACAACCGACACATCTTCAATGTCGGTTATCGCAATCGCAGGCTGGCCGGTGTCGATCAGGCCGATGTTTCCGTTTACTGGCCCATCAGCCGTCGTTACGGGGTGATCGGGCGATGGAACTATGATGTTAAAAGCAATCGAACCATTGAGGGACTGGGGGGAATCGAGTACAACGACTGCTGTTTGCAGGCCCGGCTGGTGGTGCGTCATTTCATCGACAGCCCCAGTGCCGCGAATATCGAAAGCACCGATGCTGATACGGGAATTTTCCTGCAGATCGTGTTCAAGGGCCTGGCCGGCGTTGGCGTCGCGCTCGAGTCGGTACTGGAGAAGAGCATCAGAGGATATAGAACGGAGACGATGAATGACTTCTAAGCGATTCGCGGTCCTTCTCATCAGTTGTGGGCTGGCGCTGCTGAGCGTGTCGGCCAGGGCCGATTATGTCGAACTCGACGCCATCGTTGCGGTCGTTGACGACGACGTGGTTCTGTCATCAGAGTTGTTGAGCCGGTTGAAGAGAATACGCGAGCAGTTTGCGAACAACAGCGCTCAACTCCCCTCCAACGACGTTCTGGTCAGCCAGCTGATGGAGCGGCTGGTTCTGGAGAGCCTGCAGATGCAGGAAGCCGAACGCCGTGGTGTGCAGGTGGACGACGAGGACCTCACGCGCTACCTGACGTCGGTCTCTCAGCAGAACAACATGAACCTGGACCAGTTTCGGGCTGCGTTGCAGGCCGATGGGGTGAGCTATGTGGAGTTTCGCGAACAGATTCGCAAGGAAATGTTGATTCAGCGGCTGCAACGCAACCACGTGAATCGCCGCATCACCATCAGCGACCAGGACATCGACGACATGTTGAACTCGCCCTACTACCAGCAACTGCTGTCCGATGAGTTCCGTGTTGGTCACATTCTACTGGCTATAGACGACCGGGCCTTGCCAGAGGTCAAGGCAGAGGCGCAAGCCAGCGCCATCGAGATCGTGCGCGAGTTGCGCGAAGGGGCCGATTTTGCAGAGATGGCCATCGCCCGATCCGCCGGAGCACGGGCGCTCGAGGGCGGCGATCTGGGCTGGCGCAGGGCCGGTGAGCTGCCGACGCTGTTTGCCGACCAGGTTCTGG
>JAYGEV010000125.1:0-3260 GCA_046582225.1 Pseudomonadales bacterium | reverse complement strand
CGCGGCAGGCATGCCGGAATACTTTTTCGAACCCAAGAAAAGACCGCCGGCTTGGAGAGGAAGCCGGCGGGACAAGCGACCCTACGAATAAGGTCTCAAGGGGATAGAGATTTTCTCATATCAAAGCAGTGTCACCCGCTTCGAGAGTCACTATGGCGGAAAGCTGTTTCGGGCGAATTTCGCAGCTAGGTCAATTTGTGTCATTTTGTAACGCCTGAGCGGCTATAGTTTCACGCAAACGTCGGTGCCACCGTCGGGGCCATCCTCAATGGCTACCCGCCATCCTTGTGCCAGGCACAGCTGGCGAACGATGGCCAGGCCTAACCCGCTGCCTCCGGTGACCACGCTGCGTGAACTGTCCAGGCGAAAAAACGGCTGGAACACCTGCTCGCGGTACTCCTCGGGTATCCCTGGGCCGCAATCAATGACGTGAATGTCCCGATCAGTGAGGCGTACCCTGACGTTCTCTCCATATTGCTGCGCGTTGGTAATCAGGTTGAGCAGAACCCTCTGCAGGGCGCCAGGCGCGAGCGACAGACGAACATCCTGCCCTTCACATGACAGCGGAATCGGGCGATCAAACCCGCCCAGGATGTCGCTCACAAACGGTCTGAGTTCCACTTCCTGGGGGACCTCGGCCGCACCGCGCGCGAAGCGCAAGGTGTCGCCTATCAGTTCATCCATGGATTCCAGGTTGCGCGCAAAACGCTCCACGAGCTTCGCGTCCACGTTGTCCGGTAAAAGCTCAAGGGCCAACCGCATTCGTGTCAATGGAGTACGCAGGTCGTGGGAAATACCGGCTAGAAGCGTCGTACGATTCGAAAGCAGTTCCGTGATCTCGTGCGCCATCGTGTTGAAGTTGCGCGCCAGCGACGCCAGCTCTCGCGGCCCGTGTTCTGCAAGCGGCTCGAAATTCTCCCCGCCTCGGTATGTTCCGGCGCGGTCAGCCATTTCGACCAATGGTCGGGTGATACGCTGTACGATGAATAACGAGGTAACGAACACAACGCCGGCACCCAGCCCGACGATGATAATAGCCACGGAGAGCGGTTGAATGTCGCGCCGCTCGGGCGAGAAACCGATTTGAATGTCGTAGCCACCCATGGCGACATTTGCCCAGACAAGATCGTCACCCTCCAGGAGATCAACCTGCGTGTTCAATCGCTCGCTGAGTTTGTCTTCGACCAACGACAGGTATGGCTGGTCCAACTGTGCAACGGGCAGATCACGGATCTCGCCACTAACGATGAGATCGTGGTTCTGGGCGAGTTCAAGCTCGAAATACGGACGCGCATCGGGTGGCAGTTCAACCCAGGTCTGGGCCGACAGCACCAGCAACGCCGCCTCATCGTCCGCAGACCGCTCGGCAATGGGTTCGATCACAAAGAAGTTCAACGCAGCGATCGCAATTCCGACGATCAGAAGCGAGCTGACAATGAGAATCAGATTGGTGCGTGCCAGTAACGACGCCGGTCCCCAGAAGCCGGAGCGTTCCTCAGCCATTCCCGTCGGGGCAGAACATATACCCCTTACCCCAGATGGTCTTGATGAACACCGGCGCAGACGGATCGGGTTCTATCTTTCCGCGCAGGCGGGTCACGCGCACATCGATACTGCGATCGAACGGTGATCGCTCAGCGCCCGTCAACAGATCAAGTATGCGATCCCGGTCGAGGACCCGGTTCGGATGGGCGACGAGTATTTCCAACAGGTCGAACTCTCCGGACGTCAACGGTACCTGCTTTCCCTCCGCGCTGAGTTGATGGGCCAACAGATCCAGTTCAAACACGCCGAACTGCACGCGATTCTCGCCCGCACCCACGGCCTGCCCTGCCCGTTGCCCTCTGCGTAACACCGCTCTCACCCGTGCCAGCAACTCCCTGGGATTGAACGGTTTTCCGACGTAGTCATCGGCACCAACTTCCAGGCCGACGATTCGATCGACGTCGTCGCCCGCGGCAGAAACAATGATGATCGGTATGTCACCTTCGGTCTTCAGTCGCCTGGCGATCGACAGGCCGTGCTCACCGGGCAACATGAGATCCAGAATGATCAGATCTACGGAGTTCGATTCCAGGTAGACATCCATGGACTCGCCGCTGTCGGCGCAACCCACCTCGAAACCCTGCTGCGACAGATAGGCCTGTATCAACTCACGAATCTCAGGATCGTCGTCGACCACGAGCAGCTTGGCGCTTTCAGCATCCACAGCAAATGACTACGGCGACGGGTCCTTCACCGTCAGGATGGGGGGGGTCTCCTGCTCGGCTTCTTTGCGTGCGGCGCGTTGTTCAAATCCGACACCGTATGACTCAGCGGCGGGCTGTTCCGGTCGAATTTGAACCACTTCGGCTTCGATGCGCACAACCGATCCATCGGGTCGTCGAATGATGCGTCCGAATCGGCGTCGAGTGAGGATGCGGATGACGCCTTCCTGATTATTGCCGCGCGCCATTCGCGACTTGACCTCGATCAAGAGAGCCCTGCGCTCGGTTTCGCTCAGGTCATCCCACTGAGCCGTGAGTTCGGTGAGTTCCTGGTCGGTTTTCCCGACATACGGTTGAGACACGGGTTGCAGCTCAGCTGCCTTCTGCTCAGCGGCCGCGCGCTCAGCGGTCTCCAACGAAACCGGCTCGGCGGCGGTCCCGAGCACAGGCATGAACCACACCAACAACAGGCTGTACGCAAGCCTCTTAATCTGAGCAACCCCTCTATTCAGCGCGAAGCCGATCAACTCAACCCCGAGCTGATCAGCAGTTTCGAGCACACGCCCGGCGTCGCTATTTGTAGACAACACCCTGGCGTATCCGTTCGTGTCCGACATCGGTGCGGACTGTCCAAACCCCCTTATCCACGGCCGAAATATTGCACTGCCGCTGTTTCCTCACAATTTCTCTCAGGTTTCAAATTGTTACTCGATCACCTGAGAAAGTGTCGCTATGCTGCCTCGAACAGCCCCGCAGCGCCCTGGCCACCGCCAATGCACATGGTCACAACGCCGTACTTCTTATTGCGTCGGTTCAGTTCTCGCAGGATCGAACCGGTCATTCTCGACCCGGTCATGCCAAACGGATGGCCGATGCTGATACTGCCACCGTTCACATTGTAAATTTCGTTGTCTATTTCCAGAGCGTCTCTACAGTAGAGACACTGGGAGGCGAACGCTTCGTTGAGCTCCCACAGATCCACGTCATTCAACGCCAACCCCGCATTCTGCAGAAGCCTGGGTATGGCGAACACCGGCCCGATGCCCATCTCGT
>JAYGEV010000156.1:0-4165 GCA_046582225.1 Pseudomonadales bacterium | reverse complement strand
AGAGGTAACACCTGTGCCAGTGGAATTAGACATCGATGAAGAGTCACTAGTGGAGCATGGCCCCACTAGGAAAACTCCGATGCCCAAAGAGGCGAACACGCGTAAGCGTGGTAGACCAGCAGGGAAGAAGGACAAAGGCGTCAGAAAGCGCAGAACAAGAGCGGAGATCGACAAAGATCCAGTCCAAACATTCCTCACAGAGTTTGTAGAGCTGGAAGAAGGCAGCGTCGAGGGACGACCCGAGCACATATCCTACAAATACGGCGAACGCTCCTCGGGGCTGCTGCTGGATCAGGACGCGTCGTGTTTAGGCGGGGTGCAGCGCGGGCTTCAATCCCGTGGTTTTCGAGGTCTCTGGCTTAGCGAACCGGAGCGGCGTATCCGCAACTTTCACGGCTACTACCAGCGCTACCTCGACGGCTCCTGACCGAGATCGACGGTTCGCAGCCGCAACGAATTGCCAATCACCGAGATCGAAGACAGGCTCATTGCCGCGGCCGCAAACATCGGTGAAATCAGAACCCCGAAGAACGGGAACAGGACGCCGGCCGCAATGGGGACCCCCGAGGCGTTGTAGATCAACGCAAAGAACAGGTTCTGTCTGATGTTACGCATCGTCGCCCGGGCCAGACGACGCGCCCGCACAATGCCGTTGAGATCACCCTTGACCAGCGTAATGCCGGCGCTTTCGATGGCCACGTCGGCACCGGTTCCCATGGCGATGCCGACATCAGCCTGAGCCAGCGCCGGTGCATCGTTCACACCGTCTCCAGCCATCGCGACCGTGCGGCCCTGGTCCTGAAGTTCGGCAATGATGCGCGCCTTGTCGGCGGGCATAACATCGGCGCGAATCTCATCGATCCCCAGTTTCACGGCTACCGCCTTTGCGGTCCTCTCATTGTCGCCGGTCGCCATCACGATGTGCAGGCCCGCCTGATGCAGCGCAAGCAACGCCTCAGCCGTGGTCTCTTTGATCGGATCGGCAACCGCGAGCAGTCCGACAATTTTGCGTTCAACGATCACGAACATCACCGTTTCGCCCTGATCGCGGCGGCCATCCGCGGTAGCTGCCAGTCCGCCCACATCGATCCCCATGTCTTCAGCCAGCCTGGCGTTTCCCAGCGCGACCGGCCGACCGCCGATTACACCCGTGACGCCCATACCGGTCAGTGCTTCAAAGTCTTCGGCTTGGGCGAGTTCTACACCACGCTCCTCGGCACCCGCAATAATCGCGTCGGCAAGTGGGTGTTCAGAGCCTCGCTCGAGACTGGCCGCCAGCTGCAACACCTCGGTCTGCGAATGTCCGTCCTCGGGCAACACCGCGATGAGCCGGGGTTTGCCCAGCGTCAACGTACCGGTCTTATCAATGACCAGCGTATCGACCCCGGCAAACCGCTCCAGTGCTTCGGCGTTTTTGATCAGCACACCCGCCTGTGCGCCACGCCCGGTCGCGGTCATGATCGACATCGGTGTCGCAAGGCCCAGCGCACAGGGACAGGCAATGATGAGTACCGCCACCGCATTCACCAGCGCGTAGGCAAGTGCCGGGGCCGGGCCCCAGATACTCCAGGCCACAAAGGACAACACAGCAACGACGATCACAGCGGGTACGAATTTCCCCGCCACCGAATCGGCAAGCCGTTGAATCGGCGCGCGGCTTCGCTGCGCATTGGCAACCATTTCAACGATCTGGCTGAGCACGCTGTCCGCACCGACCCGCTGGGCCTGAACCACCAGCGTCCCGGTTCCGTTGAGGGTGGCGCCGATGACCGGGTCGCCCTCGACCTTTTCAACCGGCAGCGGTTCTCCGGAGATCATCGACTCGTCTACCGACGAGCGCCCATCGACGACCACGCCGTCCACTGAGACCTTCTCGCCAGGGCGCACGCGCAGACGATCACCCACCCGCACATCTTCCAGGGGTATTTCTTCTTCGCTGCCATCCGCGCGAATAATCCGGCCGGTTCGGGGCGCCAGACCGAGGAGCGCCCGGATCGCCGCACCGGTGCGCTCGCGGGCTCCCAGCTCCATCATCTGACCCAGCAGAACCAGTACCACGATGGCCGCGCCAGCCTCGAAATAGACGCCAACATCACCGTTGGCACTCCGAAACGCCGGTGGAAAGATGCCGGGCAGCAAGACCGCAACCACGCTGAAAAGATAAGCCGAGCCGACCCCCATCGAGATCAACGTAAACATGTTGAGGTTGCCGCTGACAACCGACTGCCAGCCGCGCAGCAGGAACGGCCAACCGGCCCACAAGACTACGGGCGTTGCGAGTACAAGTTCAATCCACAGGGTCATACGCTCGCCGAACGCCTCGCGAACGATGCCGAGCCCGACCATCGGACCCATGGTCAGGATCAGAAGCGGAACCGTCAGCACCGTGCCAACCCAGAACCTCCGCGTAAAATCGATCAACTCCAGGTTCGGACCCTGATCGCTCAACGAATGATTCAGCGGCTCCAGCGCCATCCCACAAATCGGGCAGGTGCCTGGGCCTGCCTGTTTGATTTCCGGATCCATCGGGCAGGTGAATATTGTCCCGAGCGCAATCTGCTCGGCGGCTCGTTCAGAGACATCCGACGTGTAACGGTCCGGGTCCGCGACAAATTTTGCCCGGCAGCCTTCGCTACAGAAGTGGAACACTTCTTCTCGGTATGTGTGGTGTGGCTTACCAGCGGTGGCGTCCACGGTCATACCACACACCGGATCAATTACGAACGTCATGTCAGAAGCTTGCGCCTGTCGGAGGAATCTCGGGCGACAATGTTATCTTGGATGCTTCCTCCAGAGATACCGGGCTCCTTCGAGGCGGGTTCAGATCCCCGCTTGACTTGGCCGGCATACCCGCAAGAATGGCCGACTCATCGAGCCCGGCCAACAAAAATCAAGGTGAATAATGAGCGCAATTGATGACTTCCTCGCAAACAACCAGGCCTATGCAGGGGACTTCTCCAAGGGATCGCTTGCGATACCCCCCGCTAAAGAGATCGCGGTGTCGCATGCATGGATGCACGGCTCGAAACAGGCGTGTTGCTGGGTCTTTTTGAGGGCGATGCCCACGTAATCAGAAACGCTGGCGGAGTCGTCACAGACGATGTCATCCGTTCGCTGACCATCTCGCAGCGTCTATTGGGCACCCGTGAGGTCATGTTGATCCACCATACCGATTGCGGAATGCTGACGTTCACCGACGCCGATCTGAAACATCAGATACTGGATGAAACGGGAATCAAACCCCCGTTCTCGATGGAAGCGTTTTCCGATGTTGAAGCCGACGTTCGCCAGTCGGTTACGCGTGTGAAAGCGAGTCCATTCGTCCCACACACAGACCGGGTTCGCGGCTTCGTGTACGACGTGACATCCGGAAAGTTGAGCGAAGTGATCTAAAGCGTTCGTTCCAGACGCAGACATCCTTTTCGATAGACTCCCTGTTCGTGCAGATTTCCGGCGAATGGTGCAATCAATGGATGGACTTTCCCTGTCTACTTTGGCGATGGCTGAGATCATCGGCGCCGGATCTATTATTACCGGACTGACATTTAACGCGTGGTTCGAGTGGTTGGGAAACCAGGCGGAAATGACCAACCGCGAATCGACGCCCGCGCACATCCACTACAACGACTGGAAACCACGACCCGCTATTTGAGTTCGATCATGATCTCTTTGTAGCGCCCGGTGCCGATATTCTTCGCATCATGGGTGGCCATGGTCTGCAGTTCGCCGGATGTTGCAACGCCACCTCCGACACCGAAATAGAAAGTGTCGTCGGCGTTAAGAACGACATCGTTGGGATTTTTGCCATCCCCGTCCGTGGCATGAAGCGTTGAACCTTCGATCACGTGAACGATGTAGTCGTTCTCGTGACGGTGCACGCCGGTGCTCTGTCCCGGTTCGAGCAGCAGCTCCCACACAATGACCCGGTCGTTCTCAAGCAGCTTTCTCGTGGCAACTTCAACCATTGCTCGCTCCTGCATGCTCCTGCATGGATGGAGCGACCACCCTAACCCGAACGTCACGACGAGGCACGGGTGAATTCGGCGTATACTGTCTCGCAACCGCGATTCTCATTGCAGCCAATGATTCAGAACGCTTCGTCAACAACCATGCTCGCTGCGTTGCCCTGGTACGACTTTCCGTCTACCCGTGAGTGCCTGGATGA